>SKXH01000076.1 GCA_007128495.1 Bacteroidota bacterium | reverse complement strand
GAACAATTCTCCGCGGAATTTTACCGATGAACCGATATCGATATCAGGCAGACGTTTTATTCGTTCACCATCTTCAATAATTCTATACGCGTTGAGCATGCTCTCGAATGTAAATTTCCCTAATTGATACCGTCCCTGTACGTATGCCGTGTACGTTTCGGCGTAATCTCCCTGTTGAATAATTATATCCGGAAAGGTTCGCGATATCTCGCCCTGTTCATAAATAATCGGATCTGTTATCTTACGGTACATTCCCCCCGCGGTAAACTTCAATTGTGATAAAGGTTCCAGCGTCACTTCGGCAAAGAGCATATTATGCGTTTCGGCTACAAGAAATGCCGGACGTGTTATCGTTGAATCCTGCCAGTGTAGTTCCTGTAATGAGGGATGGCGGTACGTGTGTGCACCGCCTCCCTTAATCGAAATTTCTTCAAGCGGTGTCAGCGTGAGGTCGGCACCATAAGAAGTATAGTTCGTGCCTCGCAGCCAATCACCCCGAAGCATAATATTTGCGGTTATCTGCGGGAACGGCTCAAAAATTGAACGGAAGAATGTGCTGACTTCACGCTCATTGTGTTTGCCGGTCTTTTCACTCTCGGTAATATGGTTATCCTGAAATGTGCCGCCCGCGTGAAAACGTACGGGCCCGACGGTAAACCATTGTTTAAGATCAACTCCGCTGAAGAGTGTTCGATAATCGTTGATGTACGCAAGCGTATCAAGGGCGGATGTACCGCGATCCTGTTCACGATATTCGCGCAAATGATTTGAATAGTATGCGGTCAGATTGCTTGTGTCGAGCGAATCGGGCAGCAATTGAGCACTGGCAGATACATGAAGGTCGTGTCGCTTCACCCGTTGAAATGCACGTAATGTTCGCACCTCTGCTTCAAGCTGATCGAATATATCTTCAGGAGGTGTGACAAACACGTCGATACCGCCGCTGAGTCCGGTATTTATATTTGTATAGGAATATGAAGCGGCAATGTTAAGCAATTCCTGTAAATTCCATCGTACTTTTGAGCGATAATTGTGGTTCCGGTAGTTCATATTAGGAAATCTCCCGCGGAAATCCGTACGCGGTTCCGCACGTCCGAAGAACTGTCGCTGTAATCCGGCCATGAAGTTTATACCGGGTGCAATATCCTGACTTAAGATGACGTCGGTTTGTGAATAATTATGCGGCCCCTCGCTGTATCTGAGTTTCGTATACGGAGAAGGAGCGATATAGTTCTGTGTAGTAAAATTAAATGCCGCCCCTACTGCATTACGCTGGTACAAAAATGAACGTGAAGGAGGGAGATATTCGATATCACCTATAAATTCCGTTGCAAACAAATTGAAATCATACACCCCGGTCATCGGATCGTTTACAGGTCGACCGTCGATCATTACCCCAACCGAACGCCAGCCGGTGCCGAATGCGGTAATCTCGTGCGGCTGACCGACTGCACCTTTGTCGCGTACGTACATGCCGGGGAATTCAACAAGGTTATCGATAGACGTTGTATATTCCAGACGCAAGTGCTCGAGATAGGTGAATGACGGCAGCCGCGGATCCTGCATCGATCCCATATCCGGTATAACCAAAACACGAATAGGTTCATCAAGTTCTTCGGTCACATCGTTTGTATCGGCCTCTTCTTCTTCCTGAAACGGAATTTCATCCTGAACAAACGCAAAACCCTGTATACCGAAAAGGCAAATAAATCCCGTTATTAGAGAATGAATTATTACTTTACTCAATCTATGCATCTGCCTTCCGCTCAGAGATTAAAGGTTCCCGTTTGAAGAAAGGCGGGGTTATCCATACATCATAGGAGGCCGATAGTGAAGCGGCGATTTCCTTCGCATAGCTTTCATCCTGATATAACCCGAATACACTTGAGCCGCTCCCCGACATAAGCGCAAAATCGGCCCCTCCTTTGATCAACGCTTCTTTTACCCGCATAACGACGGGATATTCGTGAAATACGACCGGTTCGAAATCGTTCCGGAGCGTATTAACCCACGATCGCGGCCGTGTTATATTTTCCCTGACGAGTGATTTTAGATCAATATCTTTTACATTCCGGTTCGGTGTGTATGATTGATACGCCCATTTTGTTTCTATGTGGATGCGGGGATAGACAAGCACGATCCAGTACGGAAGTTCAAGATCAAAATAATCGAGTATCTCGCCGCGGCCGGTTGCATATGCACTGCCGGATTGCAGGAAGTAGGGAACATCCGACCCGATGCGTGATGACAGACGACCCAACGCCGTGTCGTCGAGCGGATAACCGTAAAGCATATTACACGCACGCAATACCGCGGCTGCATCGGAACTGCCGCCGCCAAGTCCCGCACCGACGGGAATATTTTTCTCAACAATAATCCTCAATTCCTTGTTGTGCCCTATTTCCGAATAAAATAGATCGGCAGCTTTATAACATAAATTGGTGTTGTCCTTGGGGATTTCCGGATGAGTACATTCAATTGTTATACGTTCTGTATCGATCCGTTTCACAGTAACAATATCGAATATATTGATCCTGTGGAATATTGTCTCGATATCATGATATCCGTCGGTACGCTTTCTTAATATATGCAAGCCAAAGTTGATCTTTGCATATGCGCGGAGCGATGTTGTAGTTGGTTGCTGCATTTTTTTACAATTGTTTACGGTCCTTACTCTATAATATAACAAAAGCTGCTCAAAATTCATACTTGACATACTATGTGTTATTATTTATCTTATCAAGAATATTTATAGCTTTTATCTCTTACCATCAAGAGCCATTCATTAACGGAGTAGGAAGATGACAATAGAACCAAGACACTCTTGTATATTTACATTCCTTATTATGATTCTGTTAGGAGCGACCGGTTGCGAACCCGCAGAGGAACCGCCCGAGCCGCTGAGTGAAGATGAGACCGATCCGGCTCGATTTGGCGAATTCTACCCGTTTCAGTACGAAACCTTTATGAGAACCAAGGAGATGGAGGAGACTGAATACGGCGGATCCTATAATTATTCATATGTGGAACGATATCCGCAATTAGTAAGAATATTCGGAGGTACCGGTTATGGTCTTGATTATAAGCGTGCACGCGGTCATTACTGGGCTATGAAAGATATGCTTTCAATTGAGCGCTCACCGAAATTTGTCACATGTTTTACGTGTAAATCGGCCGATGCACCACGTCTTATGGAAGAAATGGGAGATGCTTATTATACAACCCCGATGGATGAATATATGGACATCGATGCGGAGATCGAGAGCCATGATGAGCATCCGTATATGGACGTAGAACATGCCTCAATATCATGCAGCGATTGTCATCACCCCGAAACGATGGATCTCAGGATTACGCGTCCGGCATTAAAAGAAGCACTTGAGCGACGCGGCACGCTTGTTGAAGAGTTAAGCCGCAATGATATGCGCTCGATGGTGTGCGCGCAATGTCATGTTGAATATTACTTTCATCCAGATCCCGAAAATCGAAAGGTCATCTTCCCGTGGGATGAAGGATTCGACCCGGAAGATATGGAGCGGTACTGGGATTACCGGTTTACCGATATGGAGCAATATGCAGAAACCGGTTTTTACGATTATCGTCATCCCGATGTCGATGTGCCGCTGCGTATTATTCAGCACCCGGAATTTGAAATGTTTCAGGGCGGTACCCATCAAACCAATGATGTAAGTTGTGCAGATTGTCATATGCCGGTGGTTGAAGTCGATGGCCGGAAAGAAATCTCGCACCACATCACAAGTCCGTTAAAGTACATTGAAGAAACATGCCAGCAGTGTCACAATCAGACGGCGGAGTATCTTGAAGGAAGAGTACATGCAGCTCAGGAGCGGACCCTTCGTATGCGAAGCCGGGCTGAAGATGCAATGCTTGCGGCGCTCGATGTTCTTGAAGAAGCTAAGAATGCAAGTGGTGTCGATCAGGATTTATTATTCGAAGCACGTCAGTCATATACCAGCGCACATCTGCGCTGGCAGTATGTAAAAGCAGAAAACAGCATCGGATGGCATAACCCGCAGAAAGCACTTGAAGCTCTCGGTGAATCGATCGACTTTGCACATCAGGCACACGAAAAAGCACGGCGCGCTCTAGATGGAAGGGGGGTAGCCGGACGATGAGATTGCGCAGCTTCGTTATAACAGGATTGTTTCTTTTCATCGGTGTTGCAACTTTGTATGCAGACCGGCCGTTATCCGAAATCGGACATCCGGCCGTTGGCACTACATTTACCGATATTGTGCGGATTGCCACTATACTTGCCGCGTTTGCTTCGTTAATATTGATCATTTATTTGCAGTTTTTCCGACAGCACCAGGAGATCGATGCAGGACGGAAGTGGCTCTACTTTATTGCATTATTTATGCTGCCGGCATTTGTAATGTTCGGCGGAACATATTTTTCGCTTGAGGAATTCAAAGATGTCAATTCGTGTATGGATTGTCACCAGATGCATCCGTTCGGTGCGGATATGATGTTCAACCGCGAATCCAATACATTGGCAGCAAAGCATTTCAGGAATAACTGGGTGAACGACCATCAATGTTACAGCTGTCATACCGGATACGGAGTTGCCGGAACAGTGCAATCCAAAATGGACGGATTGCGGCACCTGTACGGAAGGGTGACAGGATTATATGACCGGCCGATCCGATTCCGCGGTGCTTTTCCGAATGCCAATTGTCTCAATTGCCATATAGGCGGCGAAAAATATGAATCAGTTGAGTTGCATCGATCATTGCACGAACGAATTCTCGACGATAAAATATCCTGCATGCGTTGTCACGGGAATGTGCATCCCTCGATGCAGCAGCGCTATTATCCGGTTGTAACTTATACGGAAGGGCGATAGCTATGAAATATCTCCTTACAGCAGCGAAAGTTTTTATAATACTCGGATTGTTTCTTGCAATATTTGCCGTATTTTTCACAGGGCCCGGGTCACTTACATTATTTCTTTCTTTCGGACAGGTAAGTATAGTTATCGGCATTGTGTTATATTTAACTGTTGTTATTCGGGATATGAAAGAACGCAGGGTATTGTAATCATTGTGTGTATAAGATTCACCGGCTGTATAATATTTTACAGAAGTGGTAGCGATTAAGAAATCCCGCCGAAAAGTATCTATTGATTCGGTGAAAACAGTTTTTTATGTTATCAACATATCAAATCATTCACCTGAAATAATTTTCTATGCTTGGGAAACGGTCTCCCCAGGGAAAACCTCTCTCGTGTGGTAATAAATTTCGTAAGTTAGTCGAAGAAGGGTTTATAAATAAATTCTTACTACTGATCGGTATGAACTTTTTGATGATTAAGATAACGTTACCTGATATTGCACTTTTCTGAATTGCATTGTCACGGCCGTCCGTTACGCTCTCAATTGTATTCGATGTCACGAATCGATGGTGGCTTTCATTAACCGCGGCGGTGGACAACAGTGCACTGATTGTCACAGAGGTATCGGGCATCCGTTGCCATACAGAAAATGAGAATCGCATGATAGAGCTAAATAGTTATGATTTGAGAACTTTCACATAATTATAATGTAAAATACATAATCTCCGAATTATATAACCTAAAGCGTTCGCTACGGTTATATAAACGATGAGTTTCAGAACTCCTCCGGTTACATACTGGAGAACGGCAACGAAGGAAACGCCGCTGCCACCCGGCTTTGGAAAGGAGAAAACAGGAATAAGCATTAGGAATAAACCCTATCCCGACCAAAGCCGGGATAGGGTTTTTTTATGGATATATAATAGATGAAGTCCATCTTTTTTAAAAGACCCTATATCAAAATACTTTTTATCGATTATTTTATGAAAAAGTGAAAAATTGCTTGAACGAAGATGGACTACATCTTATTTAAAGAGGAGGAGATGTAGTCCATCTGTGCAGATACAGTCGGATGATCCTAAATGTAATATTATCTCAGTTTTTTAGAAGAAGAATCATCAAGTAAAAAGATGGACTACATCTGTATTTCAATAACATCAAAAGGAGCACCCTATGGAAGATCTACCAAGACTCTTTAAAAAATTTAAAGAACAAAATCCGGAAATTACCGAAGCATACGAAAAACTTGGAGCAACGGTACACAATACCGGGCCGCTTGATGAAAGAACACGAGCTTTGATCAAGATTGCACTTTCAACCGGCGCAGGACTCGAAGGTGCCGTTCACGCTCATGTGCGGAGGGCGCTTGCAGCCGGCGTCACAAAAGAAGAAATCTTGCACTCTATTTTCCTTGCCCTCCCGACCCTCGGATGGCCGAGAATGCATGCTGCGTGGACGTGGGCTAACGATATATTTGAAGACAGATGATTAAACGAAGGGATGAAATATCCGCCGTAATACTGGCAGGCGGCCAGAGCAGGAGAATGGGCTCGAATAAGGCGTTGTTGCCGATCGGTAACATTACATTCATTGCACGGATTATCAATACGCTACAGCGACGGTTTTCGAATATATATATCAGTGCGAATAACCCTGAAGAATATGAAGTCCTTAAACGTCCGGTTATAATCGATATTTTTCGCGGCTACGGACCATTGGCGGGTATTCACGCTGCTTTGAAAAACATTCCGACGGAGTATGCATTTACAGTGTCGTGTGATGTACCGTTTATTTCAACCGATGTAATCGATACATTGGTGGATGCCGTCGAGTCCGAAACAATACTGATCGCGGATGACGGTCAACGATTACATCCATTGATCGGGATCTACCCGCGGTCTGTATATAACCATCTTGACGAGTACTTGCAAAATAATGAAAAACAAGTGCACATGTTCCTGGATGGAATGAAACATAAACGGATTGACGTATCACAATATCAAGATGCAGTTAAAAATATAAATACCATTGAAGAATATGAGCGGATAATAAGGCGATGAAATCCGGTATCCATAACGACGTCTGGCTGAAAGCCGCTGTCATCGGCAGCGTCTGGGGTGCATCGGAAATTGTGATCGGCAGTTTTCTGCATAATTTACGGATCCCTTTCAGCGGTAACTTGCTGACGGCGATCGGTATTATCATTATGATCGCCGGGCACCGGCTCTGGCCCGAGCGCGGATTGTTCTGGCGTGCGGGACTCATTTGTGCTGCAATGAAAACGCTCTCACCGAGTCCGGTCATTTTCGGCCCGAAGCTTACCATTTTCATGCAATCGGTTTCAATGCAGATCGGTGTTCTTCTCGGCGGGAATACTCATCTCAAGGGCAGCATCATCGGGGAAAGCCAAGAATAATCTTGGCTTGCCTCCCGTTACGGATACATCAATGAAGTCCTCGTTTGAGTCACATCAATCATTCTCAGCACTCAGGTTGGCCGGTTTCCTGGTATTATTATTCGGTGGATTGTATGTGATCTATGCGTTTCCGCTCTATATATCGGCGATGTACGTTGCCGGATTTCTCATGGTAATTATTCTGTATGACCGGCGAATAATTTTTCGCTTTGTTTACAAGCCGGCGTTCTGGATCGGATTGTTGGTGATCTCGACCCTGACCGGTTTCTTTCTGGGTGGCGTGCAGGGAAGTGCAGCTTTCAGTATGGATGGACTCCGCATAGGAATTGAAATGAATATGCGTGCAGTTGTCGTCATCGCGGGATTCGGGGCGGTGAGCGTACAATTGAGAAATCCGGTCCTTATGCAATGGTTCGAAAACAAACGGATGAAAAACTTTCTATCTGCCGTACGGGTTTCATTCCAGACCATACCGTTCATTATATCTATGATGCCGAAAGGGAGAGCATGGAGAAAACCGGTGACGGTACTTTCCGGTATGGTTCAACAAATGGACGGATACCTTGAAATCATGAAGAAGGAAGTTCACAAACAAAACACGGTTTTTATTGTTACCGGCAAACGGGGAACCGGCAAAACCACCGCTGTCCAGTAGACAATAAATTATCAGACCGATATTATTGCAATAGATGAAATCGGTCCGCTGGAACTTGAAAATAAAGGATGGTCGGATGCGATACTTCCGTTGTGTTCACAATGGGCCGGCCCGATGATCTGGGTCGTACGGGAAAAATTAATCGATGATGTGGTAGTATTAATTAAGCAATACATTTAATGAAATAAAGAACAAACCCTGAGCAATGAAATAATGTATTGCCACGGGAGTGTAAAAAGAAATACGAATTCGTTTTAAAGCATATGCCGCTGCAAAGCTGATCGCAAACCAGGCTGCATAGTTGTGCAGCGGTACATAGGTCGTTTCCCAGGTCCAGTACCCAAGCCGGATAGCTACCGGTTCGAGAAAAGAGTCGAATACTACCGTGATAAGTGCCGTGATCAATGCGAAAAGGAGAGGTCGTGAAAGGTAATGTTGTGCGATACAAGCCGCCCCAAGTATCACAAATACCCAGTTAAAACCGATTATCAGCGGAACTCCCAGGAATGAAGGATCCAGAATATCGCCGTATGTATATTCACCGAACACCAATCCGGTATGTACACCGATCGCTTCAAGGGCAAAAGTAACGATGTACGTCGCGATAATCCAGTAGAGTACCGGCCGGCCATTTTCTTTCAGGATATGATACAGGACAAACATTCCCATCGCAAATAACGTGAAAGGAGTAATAGCCGTTATAAGGGAATACGTTTCTTCGGTGATATGTCCGAGTACGCCGACAAGAAAAATAATGTACGGGATTATATATTTTGTGTACTTATTTATAATCGTCTCCCTTTCCATAATATCTGATTCGATGTATAAGCTTCAACGGATAGAAAACCTATAATTGCCATGAACAATATCTGAATAGGATGCAGAATTATATTATAAATGATCGATTGTCTCGAGAGTACGGAGATCGAGAGCCGGTTCAAAAGTATTAACACGATCGGGTAAACAAACAACGGATATTCGATTACAGCAATAAAAGGTCCGAGAAAAACGATCGTCATTAATAAGAGCACTAAAATAAACCCGATAGGCGATGTATTGAATCCTGCGTAGAAGTTTTTTGTAAAGCCATTCACCGATTCCGTTACTCCCGAGTACATGCGGCACGCGATCATATCGCCGCCAAGAAGTGTCAATATCCGATGACCCGATTTCTTGAGGGCACGCGCTATTTCCATATCTTCGACGATTTTATCCTTCATTGCTGCGTGACCGCCGACCTCCTGGTAGGTATCCTTCCAGATCAGAATAAATTGTCCGTTTGCAGCAACGAACCTTGTATGTTGTGAATTGCTAACCAGACGAAGCGGTAGGAATGAAAGTAATATCCAGTTCATGAGCGGAACGACCAGGCGTTCGCCGAACGATTCCATTAGCTGTGTCGGAAATACCGAAAGCATGGCGACGGTGCTATTCTCAATGGTTGCAACCGCTGAGGATATCGCTTCCGGGACAAGCTCAACATCCGCATCAATGAAAAGCAATAAATCGCCTTTTGCCTGGAGTGCAAGCTGATGACAAGCCCAGTTTTTCCCCGTCCATCCCTTCGGCAGCGGTTTGCCGTCGATTAATCGAAGGCGGGGTTCAGTGTTCGCGGCTGACCTCACGATCTCAGCCGTGCGATCTTCCGAGTGATCGTCAAGAACGATAATCTCAATATTTCGGTATGTTTGTTGACCGATGGTACGGAGGAGACGACCGATCGTTTTTTCTTCATTTCTCGCCGGGATAAGTATCGACAAACGTGGTTTTGTAATGATGTCGGTGCGCGGGCGGTATTCCAGTACCGGCCTTGTAACGAGATTGTAAATCCCGACGGCTGCTGTCGTAAGGGTAATGAAAAGTATTATACTAAATGGTATAGTCAGTATCATTATGTATTTTTATTGGTATTGAAAAGATCGATGATATACCTCTGCTTGTGTGCAGACCGGTCGAGGTGGTGAATATTTTCACAAAATGCTTCTTTGAAGACGTCGGGCGTATGTCCGACCGCACTGCCTTCCAGCGGTTTCGCAAACCTTGCATAGATATCAGGTAACGGTTCCTCACCATACTGTATTTTGAATGCAGCGGGTATGACGTTTGCGTTTATATCTACATCCTGAAATATTTTTTGTAGACCCGGCTTGATATTGACCGGTTTTAAATCGTACGGTTGTATTGCACCTTGCGGGTAGTATACTACGTAGTTTGAGTGATTTTTCAAAATCTCCTGTGTGTACCGAAGCGATTCTGCAATACTCTTCGAATTGTTTAAATTGATTGAATACGCACCCAGCTTACGAAAAAACCAGAATCGATTGAGTTGTTCTTCGAGCATCATTATATGTAATAAGCGGTTTGTAAATTGCCGTATCGCGAATTCGATAAAGAAACCGTCCCACCACGAGAAATGATTTGGAGTCACCATCAGTCCTTTCCCGTCTTCTATCACCGGTTCATTAACCAGGTAAAAATGAGAGAAGTTTTTACGCAGCAGTCGTTTGATATACGGATTGAAGAGCGAGCGTGCCCAGCGTTTATGATCCGGTTTTATCATTTTCCTATTTTATAATCGTTCATAATTTTAGCAGCGGCTAATTTTCCTGAAAGCAATACGAGCGGTATTCCGCCTCCGGGATGTGTACTCCCGCCGCAGAAATATAATCCCCGGTAATCACGCGAGCTTATCGGTTGTCGTAAGAATGCGGAATATCTTGAATTCGATGAAATGCCGTATAAACTACCGCCAAGACTACCGGTGTGCTGTTGAATTGAAACCGGCGACAGTACACGTTCATAGACAATTTTAGAGCCGATATTTGTTCTCAGTATGGAGGATAATTTTTCCAGAATAATCTTTCTCATTCTTTGTATTTCAGCATCCCAGTTTTGTCCCGTATCGGGAGGTGTGTTGATCATGACAAACCAATTCTCATATCCCGGCGGTGCATCGGAGGTGTTGATCCGGGAAGATATATAAACATATACGGTTGGGTCGCCGGGGCAACTGTGTTTATTGAAAATACTATCGAACTCGGTTTTATAATTTTTGGAAAAGAAAATATTATGCATTTCAAGCCGGTTGAACGTACCCTTTACTCCCCAGTAGAATACCAGTGCCGAGGATGAGGGGTCCTGTTTGAAATAACGTCGTGCGTCTTTTCCACTTTCATTCTGGAGAAGGTGTTTATATGTAAATCCGGCATCGACATTCGAGATAATTGCATGATACGACTCGGTGCGATCGCCGGTTTTTATAGCAGTTACGGATTTATTCCGGTAGATGATCCGATCGATTTTTGTGTTGAAGCTGAACGTCACACCCGATCCTTTTGCGAGTTTGGTGAGCGATTTCGGAACTTCATATATCCCGCCGGTAACGGTATATCCTCCGAGTGCATATTCGACGTGCTGGATTATGTTCAGTGTTGCCGGGGCTTCATACGGATTCGAACCGTTATAGGTTGCATAGCGGTCGAATAACTGTACGATTCTCGGATCGCTGAAGAACGAAGTGTTTGCACCGTGCATTGTTCTGAATGGATCGATCCGGTGTATTAAAAAGAGTGTCCTGAGTGCCGGAAGCGAGAAAAAGTTTGCGGGATCTCTGAAATCCCGGAAGAGGAAAAGCCCGGCAGCGGTTTCGTAAATTCTTCGGCAATATCGGAAGTACCGCCGCACCTGACCTACAGTATCGCCCGATGTTCTATCGATCTCATTTGCGAACTCATTGATATCTGAATACGCGTTGAGAATCGAACCGTCAGGATAAAAATATTTACACAGATTAGAGAGTTTATTGAGAGTCAGATAATCGTTGATATTTTTTCCTGCAGATTCAAATATCTCTTTAAGCACGAACGGCATCGTGAGCAGCGATGGCCCGGTATCGAACCGGAAACCGTTCTCCTGAAATTCACCTGCCTTGCCGCCCGGGTTCGGGTTTTGTTCATAAACGGTAACCTTCGCCCCGGCGAGTGCAAGATGAATCGACGCGGAGAGTCCCCCGAGACCGGAACCGATAATTGCTATTTTAGGTGTGGCTGCCATCTTTTTATAACAAATCGATACACTAATACATTAAACCCGAGCAGCGAAAACGAATAAAGAAAGTCCTCGATCGGTATTGTTGTGAACCGGATACCGGAAAATGCAAAATCGCCGTACGTTACCACCGGAATCGATGTGAGTGTGTAATTGACAATAAAAAATGGTAAATATGTCAATACAATATAGAACCAGAATATATTTGACCGGAGCATCTGTAAATCCAGTATCGAAGATAGTATAAAGAAAAGTCCTGTAAAAATGAAGACCGTTTGTGTGTACGGCTGATGTGAAAAGTATACCGCAGCGATGATACAAACGATAGCAATCGACCTTTGAAACCACCCGGAGAGCGGGAAGCTGTACTCGCGAATGTAAACCCTGATTGTTTCATATAAAAACAGACACGCATAAGGAACGGTAACAAAAAAGAGAATTTCCTCAACGGGCAGACCGGCGATCCGTATACCGAGAACATGTTCCGGATTAAATCCCCAATGACCTCGTGCCGTTGCCGCAGCATCCCAGATAAGATAGGCGGTACCCACGACCAGCACCGACACACCAACCGATGGTAATCTCCGGTAGAACCGGATCTTGCGTTCGAATGAGAAGAGGAGGGGAATTGATATGATAAGTATATTAATCAGTAGATACGTGCTCATTAACCTTTAACTGCTTTTCGAGTGACTGTAATTGTTGATGGCGCTCTTCGTCGAAACGGTTCGATTCGAGAATGAATTCGATTACGTTGAGAGTCATCCTGTGATCAAGGTCTCGGTACTGTTCATCAACGAGCAGCAATTCGTACACTGCATTCGTTTCGTTTTCCAGTTCCTCCCGGTATCCGAGGAATGACGGGATATTATGCAGAACTGAAAACCTCAAAAATCGCACTTCGATTTTACATGCGCCTTCATACGTTGCCTCTTCAAGTTTCCGGAGAGCCGAGCGGAGATATGAAATTTTGGAGAACGGATTGAAGACGTGTTTGGCTTTCAGGGCGTTTAAGGCGCCGTAGTAAGCCAATAGCACCGGTTCATTAAATATAAATTCTTCGGTAAAAGTGGATTCTATATATTCGATCATACGATCGGTCTTGGAATGACTTTCAACCGACTCATAAAACCCGTGCCGGATGAATGTCATTCTCTCTTCGGTGAGTTCTTCGGATGTTGAAACGGCTCCGTTAACTTCGGTTGCAAGGTTTACCGAAACCAGTATGATCATTAAACATATTACGATCGCTGTATGCTTCATATTATTTCTGGAACCTGATCGTTATTATTGATGTGAGCAGTAAGATAAGCTTGGTAAGATCGGAGATTCTCACCCGGCGCTGCATTAATTCATTAACATGTGTTCTCCGAATTTTTTTAAATAAAACTTTATAGTAAAGGTACGCCGAGTAGACCCCGAGCCGGGACCCTGCCGGCAGTTGTAATATCCCCGGCAAAGCCGACCGGAATTCCTGCTCGATCTCCATCTCCAATTTCGTTTTTTCATCGTTTGTAATGGAAGACGAATTGCTGATACCCGGGAGATAAATCCGGCCGCGTTCGTTGAGATCGCTCTTTATATCTCTGAGAAAATTAACTTTTTGAAATGCCGAGCCGAGTGCCCGCGCCGGAGTGATAAGCCGGTTGAACAACTCGTCCTTTCCGTCGCAAAATATTTTCAAACACATCAGGCCGACGACCTCGGCCGACCCGTAGACATATTTAGCGTACAGCGGGCGTTGGTAGTGAGTATTGGTAATATCCAGTTCCATGCTCTGTAAAAAGGCATCGATATATTCCCGGTCGATTTGATACCGGTTTACAGTTTGTTGGAATGCGTGAAGTACCGGGTTCGTCGATATCCCGCGGTTTATCGCTTTATATGTTTCGCACCGGAACTCCTCAAACATCTCCTGTTTTTCGTGACCGTTAAACGTATCGACGATCTCGTCTGCGATGCGCACGAAGCCGTATATGGAATAGATTGCATCCTTATATTTCGATGAGAAGGCAATGATTCCCAGACTGAATGAGGTGCTATAATGTGTGGTGACGGATTTGCTTATCTGAAAGCTAATTTTCGAGTACAGATCCATTGTCGTTCAGTATTCTTTCTAATACAAGTTTCGAGCTGATAATAACCATCGGTAATCCCGTGCCGGGTACCGTCGATGCACCGACATAATAGAGATTTGAAAATTTTTCATCTTTGTTGCGCGGCCGAAACGCTCCAACCTGATTCATTCCGTGTGCCAGACCCAGCCCCGAACCTTTATATAGGTTCAGCATTTGCGACCAATCAACCGGGCTCAGCGTTTTACGAACGATAATGTTCTTGGTTATGTCATAACCGGTTCGTTTGGACAGATCGTCGATAATCGTATCGGCGAGCTTTTCTTTGTCGTCCCAATTCTTTTTGAAGCGCAGATCCGGGACAGGACACAAAATCAAGACATTTTCACATCCGTCGGGTGCACATTCATGATACGACTTTGACGGAACATTTACATAATAATACGGTTTCTGCGGATTGATAGACGAAGTAAAAATTTCATCGGCGTATCCCCGGAAATTATTACCAAGGAAATAATTATGGTGAAGTAAACCGTCGATCTTTCCCCGGACGCCGAGGTATATGGTAAACGGTGCAAGGGTCCAATCCATCTTATCGAGCTTTTGCTCCGAGTAACGGGGGCGGTTCAATACGGTTCCGCGGAATGCGGCGGCATCGGCATTGGCAATAAAAATATCGGCCGGCCATCGTTTGCCATGCTGATCGGTGACTGCCGCCACATTTCCATTCGAGGATTCAATACCGGTGATTTCGGTGTTGTAAATTATCTCAACATTTTTCTCCTTTAAAAGCTTAATCATCTCTTCGACAAGGCGGTACATACCGCCCTGAATTTTCCAGTATCCGTCGTGTTCCAGTTCGGTGTAGTTGAGTATGGTATATATTGCTGGAGTCTTAAACGGTGTCGACCCGAGGAAAAAAGCGACCAATGAGAATATGATCCGTACCTCCTCGGATGAAAAAGTGTTTTCGACTTCCTCCCACAAATTCCTGAATAAGAACGGTAAATGTTTCGGCGGCACGCGGGTGAGTTTTAACAGATAGTCGAGCTTGTTGTAAAAGTTCTTTTTTACGACACGGTACTCGGTATCATGGAAAATAGACCCGGCCCGTTTCAGATATCGCTGCGCTTTTGCAGCGAAGTCCGGTTCGATGGCGGCAAATTCCTGTTCAAGCTTTGACAGATCTTTCCAGATTCGATACGGTTTATCCTTACCTTCAAAAAAAACCTGATACACGGGATCGAGCGGAATCAACTGAACGGGAATATCAAGATTGCAACTCTTGAATAACTCCGTGAGCTCATAACTCATGCTCATAAACGACGGGCCCAGATCGAACGTAAATCCATCGATTTTTATCTGGTTGAGTCTGCCACCCGGTGATGAGTGCTTCTCAAGTATCGTCACAGGATACCCCAGAGAGGATAAGCGTAATGCTGTAGCCATTCCGCCGAGTCCCGATCCGATTATAAGAGCGGTTTTTTTATTCATAAATTGTTAATAGTGAAGTGAGAATAATTAAACAACCACAAACCGTGAATGAAAGTTTCAAGCCGGTTATTTTTTGTTAAAGATTTTTAACCATTCATGAATCGATAGGTCATCGACTGAAGGTTTTTCTGAATCGACGGTTTTTCCGGACTCGTTGATCTTCTTTAGAAAAGCAGCGACCGATAGAATAGTACAACTGTGAACCCGTGCGAAATTTTTTATTTCGGTATCATCGGAGACAACGATGAGATTACGTGGATTTTTACTCCGCTCGATGAACGATTTAATGATGGTATCTGCCTCGCGGTCATATGAAAACGTGACCTGCACGTTTTTGATGCCTGTCGCGATCTCGCCGGGTGGGTGACCGTCGAAGAATACGGTGCATTTATTCGTAGTACCGGCTATGAGACCTTGACATCGCATTATCAGGCCGTTGCACGCCTGCGCCCGGCCGGAGGTGCTTCGTGGTTGATTGCTACTATTCTTATATATAATGTTGTGCCCGTCGAGAATATAGTGTTTCACACGGAATTTTTGATTTTTTTGTTAAAATTTTATAATCTATTCCCTAAATATAGCAATTTTATTTGCTTTTTTCATTTTTTTCATTTTCTTGTAAGTATCAAGGGATAATTGTGAAAAATTTGATTATGAGAACCATTGGAGGTTGCACATGAGAATTGAAATTAAACCCGACACCCCGTTAAGCGTGTTGTTACATCTGCACCCCGAAGCAGAATCCGTATTGAAAAGGCATTTCAAAGATACCAATTTCACAAGTATTTCTGCCAGAGTCAAGACACTTGAAGATATTTGTAAAGAAGAAAATGTTGACGTGAACACTATACTGGAAGAGTTGAAGAGTAAGTTAGAACAATAATATCACGGTGTTCGACAAAAGCTATAGAGGTTTTCCCACGTGAATGCAGAAACAATCAGTCAATTATACCGCGAACGTTTTGCCGATCGATCTCTAATCCTTGTATCAAACCGAGAACCATATATTCACAGAAAAACAAAACACGGAATCAAAGTCGATACCCCTGCCGGGGGGTTGACCGCAGCACTCGATCCGGTTATGCGGGCGATCCGGGGTACGTGGATTGCCTGGGGGAGCGGTAGTGCGGATAAGGAGGTGTGTGACGGGAACGATAAAGTAATGGTACCGCCGGATGATCCTGCTTACACACTCAAACGGGTATGGCTTGATCAAAAGGAGGTAGACGGTTTCTATTACGGTTATGCAAATCAAGCATTGTGGCCGCTGAGTCATATGCTTATTGAGAAAGCCCGTTTTAGTATGCGTCATTGGCAGCGTTATTTTGAAGTAAACCGTAAATTTGCCGACTCGATCATCCCTGAAATCGATAATGATAGAGATGTGATCTGGATACAGGACTATCATTTTACCGTGTTACCGTATATGCTGCGAAACCGGATGAGCGACCTTACGATCTCGATGTTCTGGCATATACCATGGCCGCCGTGGGAGATATTCAGAGTAATTCCGCAGCGACAGGAAATATTAAAAGGCATGCTCGGCTGCGATTTGATTGCATTCCATATAAACCGGTATTGTCAGAATTTTTTAGAAACAGTTGAACAGGAGTTGGATGCTTCCGTCGACCGGAAAGAAAACCGCATTACATACAATGGACGTGAGACACGGTTAATACCGCTGCCCATTAGTATTGATTATGATAAGTTCGATCAAATGACCCGACGCGATAAAATTCAGTCTAAACTGACGGAAATAAAACGGAAATTAAAAATAGAGGATAAATATGTCGGCATCGGTGTCGATCGGCTTGATTATAGCAAAGGTATTTATGAACGCGTTCAGGCGATTAAATTGTTCCTGAAAAAGTACCCCGAATATCGTGAACGCTTTACGTTTATTCAGATTGCAGTACCATCGCGGACAAAAATACAGGAATACAGTGAGCTCAAGGAGAGCATCGAAAAGCTGATCGACGAAATCAACAGAGAATTTAGTACTGATAACTGGAAGCCGATTATTTATTACTCAACTAATGTATCGCACCGGGAGTTAGTAAATTATTACCGCATTGCAGATATGGCGATTGTAAGCTCAATTGTTGACGGGATGAATCTGGTAGCGAAAGAATATATCGCATCACAGGTCGACGAAAAAGGTGTGCTGATTCTGAGTGAGTTCGTCGGTGCTGTTGCAGAGCTCGACCGTGCGATTATAATCAATCCGTTTGATATCGAACAATTTGCGGATATGATAAAAAAGGGTATTGAAATGCCCGAGGCAGAGAAGAGGCGGCGAATGCAAAAAATGAGAGCGTATGTACAAACACATAATATTTACGACTGGATCAACGATAATCTCAAAGCCGTAGAAAAAGAAATACTATAGAATAAATCTATAAGGAGAAAAATATGCCACCGGGAAACCGCAAACTTAAAAATGTTCTTGACGATCTCAAACAGATTGAGGAACGGCTATCGAAACGGAAAAATGTTAATCTGTTTTTGGATTTCGACGGCACGCTTACCCATATTGCATCCTCTCCCGATAAAGTTAAGGTCCCACAAGAAATAACAAGCATTCTGGCAAAAATTCGTGAGTTTGATAATGTGTTTGTTGCAATTATTAGCGGACGTTCGTTTGAGAATGTCAAAGAAATTATTAATCTAAATGGAATTCACTATGCCGGTAACCACGGCCTTGAGATAAGCGGTGTGAAGCGCACTGAAATAGTGCCCAACGCGGCACAGCTTGTCCGGACGATCAATAAAATTTCGGAAGATCTGAATAAAGTTCTTCTCACCGTTCCCGGTGCGTGGGTAGAGAACAAATCGCTCACCTCCAGCGTGCATTATCGCTCGGTGCCGGCATCGCACGTCCCGGAATTGAATCGCCTCGTCGGTGAGATAACCGCCCGCTATATAGACCGCGGCATTGTCAAGCTGACCCGCGGGAAAAAAGTTGTCGAGATCCGTCCGAATATTAACTGGAACAAAGGCAAGGCAGTTAAGTGGATGCAAAAAAATATTGCCAAAAAACGGGCGACGAATATTTATATCGGCGACGATGTAACCGATGAAGATGCGTTTAAAGCGCTCGATGAATCAGCGATTACCGTGAAAGTAGCGCGTGATGCTAAAGTAAAGACCGAGGCCCGGTATTTTGTCAATAATCCTACCGAAGTGCGATACTTCCTGCAATGGTTGTTAGATAAAGCGGGTGCTTCATGAATAATATTTTTCGCTTTTATACCGAACGCAGACTTGTGCAGGCCACAGGATTGCGTGCCGTAACCGTACGCGATTTATTGGGTCATATTAAAAAAGTCGGCGGGGCTTCTATCTTTTATCATACCCATGCGTCGTACCTTGAGCATCATTTCGTTCGTCGGCGGTTTTATAATGATTTTGCATCGTGGGTTTCGGCTTCATTGCAGGAACATAAACTCGCCGAACAAATTGCAGGAATAGATATGCTGGATTATATAACAATCCGTGATCTGCGCGATGCAATTGTTCAAACGATATCCAATCACCTTCAAGAGAGAAAAGGGGAGCGGGCACGAAAAGCCCCGCCGGGAGAAGAATTTTATTTCTGTAAAGCGAAAAGTTTCGTTTTCCCGACCGGCATAGAAGCACGTTCGGTGGCTGAATTTTTTGAATGCCTGCGCCAAATATCCCCGCTTTCAATTTACTTCCACGTATTCGAATCACGGCTCCGCCTCCAACGATCGACAAGCGACTTCGGTCTGTGGCTGACGGATATGGGAGCACAGGATATTGCCGATAAGATCAACCGGATCGATCCGTATGTTCTGACACTCGAAGAATTACGTGAACGTATCATATCATTCTATCAATAACATCATTTTATATATCGTATAGAAGGAACACTGCATGTCTATATCCATCGAAGCATATCGACCGATTGTCGGGACACAATTTATCGATGAACTGTACCGGATTGCCGAACACATTAACGATAGAACGGTGCAGCATATAAATTCAACGCCCGTCGGCGGGGGAGTGGCGGAAATATTACACCGCCTGGTGCCGTTAACCAATGAACTGGGAGTCAATGCAACGTGGGATGTTATAAAGGGGAGCGAAGAATTCTTTAATGTAACGAAAGCGTTTCACAACGCATTACACGGTAGCGGAAACGATATTACCGGGGAGATGTTTGAAATTTTCCGGGAAACCACCCGCGACAATCTGAAAACTATGAATTTATACGGCGATGTGATCATGATACACGATCCGCAGCCGGCAGGGTTAATAGAAAAAAAGAATGAGATCGGCAGGAAATGGGCATGGCGGTGTCATATCGACGTGTCGCAGCCGAATAAGAAGTTGTGGGATTTCTTGCAGCACTATGTAACGCAATATCACGCTTCTGTTTTTTCTATGCCCGACTTTTCTCAGCAGTTGCCTATACCTCAATTTCTCATTGCGCCCTCTATAGATCCGCTCGCAGATAAAAATAAGGAACTCGAGCAGGACTTTATCGATTCGATTCTTGAAAAATATGAGTTGGATCCCGAGCGTCCTATTATTACGCAGATATCAAGATACGACCGGTTAAAAGATCCGGTCGGGGTAATTCAAGCTTACCAAATTGTCAAGAAGCGTTATGACGTGCAGCTCGTTCT
>SKXH01000285.1 GCA_007128495.1 Bacteroidota bacterium | reverse complement strand
TATTTTTTATTTTGTTTGCAATTCTTGTAGATCTCCCATCGAAAAAATTTAAGAATGAAATATTCCGGCGTTACAAGGCACATAAAGCCATCGTAGAATCCGAGCGAAAGTACAGGGAGTTGTTTGAAGAATCAAAAGATACGGTGTATATGAGCGATCCGCAGGGCCGTTTTCTTGAGATAAATCCGGCCGGTCTGGAATTATTCGGTTTTAAAGATAAAGAAGAAGCACTCGCTGCAGACATCAGAACGCAAACATATGCCGACCCGCAAACTCGTAACCGGTGGATGCAGATGATGGAGGAGCAGGGCTATGTAAAAGATTTTGAAGCGGTCTTTCAGCGAGAGGACGGCGATCAAAGAGTTGCACTCGAAACGTCAAACGTGGTGCGTGATAAAATCGGAAGGGTAATTGCATACCGCGGCATTATACGCGATATTACCGAACAGAAACGGCTTGAAAAACATCTGCTTCAAACCCAAAAGCTCGAAAGTCTCGGTTATCTTGCGGGCGGGGTCGCGCACGACTTCAATAATATATTGACCGTTATACAGGGAAGTTTATCTGCTCTGAAGACGAAAGTGCACGATGCGAATCTTCAGAAGTTTATTGACATGGGAGAAACAGGAGTGGAGCGGGGAACGGATATAGCCCGTCGTCTTCTCAAGTTTGCACGTGTTGAGGATATCAATCTGCAGCCGTTGTCGGCGACCGAAGTTGTTAATGAATTGGTAAAAGTGCTCGAACATACGTTCGAAAAGACTATTGAGATTAGAACTGCGATCGATCCCGGTCTTCCTGCAATCCAGGGGGATCGCGGTCAACTGTATCAAATGTTGCTGAACTTATGCATCAATGCGCGCGATGCCATTCACGAACGGGAAGATACCGGAGGCAAGGGAACGATCAAGATAGCGGTCGGCCTGGTCGATGCACAGGCCGTTCGTTCCAATATTGCAAACGCAGAAAACCGGGATCACGTATGCATAACGATTAGCGATACAGGTACGGGGATCGATCAGGATATTCATCAACGGGTGTTCGATCCGTTCTTTACCACAAAGCCGGTTGGCAAAGGGACGGGTCTCGGCTTGTCGGTCGTATACGGCACTGTAAAAAGTCATAACGGACACATCGATATGGTTTCGGAGAAAAATAAAGGAACTACCTTTACGATTTATCTGCCGTCGGTCGGGGGAGGCACGGTAGAATCGGAGAAACAACCGGATGAGAGGGGGGTGACCGGTTCCGATACTGGAAAAACCATATACGATACCTGAACTTTTAAAGGTCATTCGACGACACCTTGATGATAAATCTTCATAGCATATTCAATGTTCGATAAAGCATATATTCTGGAAAGGGAGCAATGGATACCGGCAGCGCTTGAACGTGTATTTGAATTTTTTAAAAACCCGTTCAACCTTGCGGCCATTACTCCGGGCTGGCTTCATTTTCAAATCAATTCTTCATTGCCGGTTCGTATGGAATACGGCGCCGAGATAACGTACACTATACGATGGCTTGGAATACCCGTGCGGTGGTATACACGAATAACAAAGTACGAACCGCCGTATTGTTTTATCGATGAGCAGATTAAAGGACCGTACCGAACCTGGATGCACCTGCATACGTTTGAAGAAAAGAACGGCGGTGTGTTGATGACCGACCGGGTGACCTACCGGTTGCCGTTCGGTCCGGCAGGATGCCTTATACATCGCCTGCAGGTTCGGCGGCAGCTTGAAGAAATATTTAATTACCGGCGGGATGTGATCGCCAATGTATTTAACGTGAAGGAATAGGAGAGATCACTATGAAGATTTTAGTCACCGGCGCTGCCGGGTATATCGGAAATAATACCGTTCGCCGTCTTGTGGAAACGGGAAAACCGGTGCGTGCGATGGTTCGCAATGTTGAAAAAGCCAAGAAGCGATTGGCAGATGTTGCCGATAGGGTCGAATTTGTACAGGGAGACGTGACTGACCGTGAGAGTCTGAAACCGCTTATGAGCGGTGTAACCACCGTTATCCATCTGGTCGCGATAGCGTTGGAGAAAAGCGGGCAGACGTACGAGAACATCAATTACCAGGGAACGGTTAATACGGTTGATGCGGCAAATGAAGCTGCTGTCAACCGCTTCATCAATATGAGCCAGAATGGAGCTGATAGTTCATCGCCGTTCCGCTTCCTCAAAAGCAAAGGACGCGCACAGGATTACGTCGCCCAATATGCTCCCAACTGGACGGCATTGCGTCCGTCGGCAATCTTTGGTCCGCAAGATGAATTTTTTAATTCCATTGCCCGGCTCGTAAGACTCACCCCGCTGGTATACCCGCTTATCGGTGGCGGCACGGCAACGTTCCAGCCGGTCTCGGTCGATGACGTAACGGAAGCAATCGTTCGCTCGATAGATGACGATACAACAATCGGTAAGGAGCTTGGTCTGGGAGGACCGGAAGTACTCACGTTAGGCGAGATCGAGCGTCGTATCATTCAAGCGCTCGATTCGCGAAGAATATTCTTTCCCGCACCGGCATGGTTACTGCGGGGACCGGTATTTTTTATGGAACGTATTCTGCCCGGTTCACCGGTATCCACCAGTTTACTCGACCTTCTGGCCGTACCCAACATCGTCGAAGAGAACGCCTTGGTCAATCATTTTAAGATGAATCCGGTTCCATTCGACGGTGAACATATCTCATATCTAAAAAATAATTCTTTAGGCGTCGCCGTACGGACAATCTTCAAAGGAGAGACGGTGAACTGAAATAGATGGATATTTAATATTATATGCATGAAAATCATTAAATCATTACTCACAATCGTTGGCATTGTTCTTATTGTATCAGTCATACTACTCATTATGATATCGACACTCGAAAAACAAATGATCTATTAT
Source organism: Bacteroidota bacterium (assembly GCA_007128495.1). Lineage (GTDB taxonomy): Bacteria > Bacteroidota > Ignavibacteria > T3Sed10-11 > T3Sed10-11 > T3Sed10-11. The sequence continues at coordinate 3,613 of SKXH01000285.1, read as the reverse complement.
CCTGCAAAATATCCCGACGGATTCTGGGAACCGGAACGTTTCGGAGTACCGGTAAAAGATTGCTGGTTTACCGCAGAAGACGGCGTCCGGCTTCACGGTTGGTACGCTGAAGGAGTTGAATCCGATCTGGATCTTACGCTTTTATGGTATCACGGTAATGCCGGCAACATTACTCACCGGCTTGAGAACATGCGCGATCTTCTCGATCTCGGTGTGAATGTTTTCATTATCGATTATCGCGGTTACGGGAAAAGCGAAGGAGAACCGGATGAGCCGGGTCTGTATAAAGACGGCGTTGTTGCATACGATTATTTGATCGATGAAAAGGATCATACGAAAGATAACATTGTTCTTTTTGGCAGAAGTCTGGGCTCTGCCGTTGCCGTAGAAGTTGCAACACAGCGCGAGGTTCGCGGAATGATTCTCGAATCCGCATTTACCGATGCGAAAGCTATGGCGCGGATTATAATGCCGTTTCTTCCGGTCGGTGCGGTTATTTCATCGAAGTTCGATTCTATCGGAAAGATCAGAGATATTAACGTACCGGTGCTCTTCACCCACGGTGACCGCGATACAATCGTACCGATCGATCTCGGTAAAGAATTGTATAAAGCCGCAAATGAACCGAAAACGTTTTATACAATACAGGGCGCCGATCATAACGATACGTATATCGTTGGCGGAGCGGATTATTATCAAACAATAAAAAAATTTCTTGAGGAATTGTGATATGGAGAGAGAACAATCAATGCGGAAATATCTGAAAGACGTGCTGTCCTGGCAGGATGCGCATCTCAATTTCGAAAGTGCCGTTAAAGATCTGCCGAAAGAATACCGCGGCAAGAAACCCGAAGGATTTCCGTATTCTATCTGGCAGCTTGTCGAACATATTCGCATAGCGCAGTGGGATATACTCGATTTCGCACGGAATCCGGATTATGAAGAACATACCTGGCCTGACGATCATTGGCCGGTAGAAGTTGCTCCGCCGGACGATGATGTGTGGGATAATTCGCTGCAAGCAATACGGGATGACCGGCAGAAATTCATACAACTTCTCGATGATCCGGAATTTGATCTCTTCAAACCTTTTGAACACGGCACCGGGCAGACGCTCTTTCGACAAGCCATCCTCATAGCAGATCATACCGCATACCATGTGGGGCAGACCGTACTTTTACGGAAAATATTTGATAACAATAAATGAACAATAACCGGACACCGGAAATACTCACTCGTATCGAGTCCCTTGCCAAACCCGGTAACCGCGAAGGTATGGCGCGTTATGGGATCAACGTAGAGAATGCCTATGGTGTGTCTATCTATGAACTCCGGAAAATTGCAAAGGAACTTGGCGTTGATCATGAACTTGCTCTTGCACTATGGGATAGCGGTAAACACGAAGCGCGCATACTTGCCGGTTATATAGATGATCCTGCTTTAGTCACTGAAGAGCAGATGGAAAACTGGGTAACGGATTTCAATTCGTGGGATCTCTGCGATCAGGTTTGCTCAAATCTGTTCGATCGCACAGCGTATGGATATAAAAAAGCGGTTGAATGGACAAAACGTGACGAAGAATTCGTGAAACGGGCGGGATTTGTTCTTATGGCTGCTTTATCGGTTCATGATAAAAAAGCACCGGACTCGCGGTTTGAAAAATTCTTTCCCCTCATCAAAAAGCACGCTATCGATGAGCGTAACTTTGTGAAGAAGGCCGTAAACTGGGCATTGCGGCAGATCGGTAAGCGTAATAAATCGCTTAACACTCGAGCAGTTGAAGTTGCTGAAGAGATTGAACAAGTGGATTCAAAAACCGCCCGGTGGATTGCAAAAGATGCGCTGGCGGAATTGCAAAGTGAGAAGGTACGTAAAAAATTAAAATAATTTTATCCCGGATTATTTTGTAAGATTATTCTGCATTATCAAAAACTCTTCCACGATATCCCCTTCGATCAAATGTTCCTGAATGATTCGCTCAAGCACCGGTGGGTCACAGCTATGGTACCAGGTTCCTTCGGGATAAACGACCGCTATGGGGCCGGATTCACAGATACGCAGGCAGTTGGCTTTTGTGCGAAATACCCCGCCATTGTCTGTGAGATGTAATTCTTTTAATCTATTTTTTAAATATTTCCACGCTGCCAATGATCTGCCCCGGTCACAACATTTCGGTTTAGTTTGATCGCAGCATAAGAATATGTGCCGTTTAATATGAGGGATGCCGAGCTCTGTTGCTTTTTTATGTGTTTGTTTGATTGGATTTGTTCCTTACCTGTTTTCTTTTAATGAGCGATAATTTATAAACAGAGATTATAGGGATTTTGTTCAAAGGGATGCCGGGAAGGGTAAACGCCGGGGTGTACATTGTACCTGCGCAGATAGTTGCCTCGTTTCCTCGTGCAGTTTCTTTTGAATTTCCTATCTCAACATTTATTATCTTCTAAATAGGAATATATATTTTCCAGTTGATCTACCTCATCCAGAGATGCATTATCGCACCGCCGGACTATCCACGGAGAAATTAGTTTGATACCGGACTTTCTCCGGTATGCCCGTTCTACAGATTCAAACGCGACTTCATATACCAATCCGGGATTAACACTCACAACAGGGCCGAACTGTTCCCGTGTATTTTGGGCAATATACCGGCGTATCTCAATGTGTTCACCGGAAACAATTCCCGCAGCGGTTTTAACAAGCGGTATGAGCAAGTCGTCTTTCCAAACTGCAAAGGTGTATTCGCTACGCGAAGCATATAACAGGACAGTTTTTATTAAATACCGTGAGGGTGATGAAGAAATGTTATTCTGTAACGTCTGCTCAAGCTCCGTTTTTGATACCGGAGAACGATAGCTTCCGGTAATCAACTTGTTAAACAGGTATAAAGCTTGAGCCGGCAGAGTTTCCCACACAGACTTTATATAGTGTGATTTCGATTGAAGCGAAATTTCTTCGGGGATGTGGAGCCGCTGCATGATTTCATGCAATGCAATAGCTCCATTCGCTTTGCCGGATCTAACTAAAAGGGTTATTGCTTCGGTTACATTACCGGTATGTTGAATGCTTTCTTCGATCAACCAGAGCGGTAATCCGGTATACTCCGAAGCGCACGAGCGCAATTCATCGTATTGAATAAATCTCTTCCGGGCGTTGTTCCGTAAAAGTTGTTCCGCCCGGTGACGGTCGCGCTCGTCCGGTATGGTTTGAAAGTACCCGTGCAGGCGTTCGATTCTTTTATTACGTTCCGGTAATGCAAGCAGATCAAAGTGAAGTTGAGAAAATAAATTCAAGATAATGTGACTTCTGTTTTTCGTGTATTCGTGCCTTCATAAACTTAGTTGTTAAAAACCATCTTTCCGATATTACACTCGCTGCACCGCTCTTCCCGGCAATAGAATTTATACAACTGTATTTTTCCCTGATACACCGGTGCATTTGATTTTTTCCTGGTACCGGACAGCAGCTCCTCATCGATCTTACGGGTGATGTTGTTATCGGCCGGTGCAGCTAAAGCTGAATAAAGCTCTTCGGTCGCCGATCGCAATTCTATATCCTTATAGGTACGCGCATACAGAAACAGAAACGGTATTATTACATTTATCGTTATTTC
>SKXH01000277.1 GCA_007128495.1 Bacteroidota bacterium | reverse complement strand
TCGCTCAAACGCTCTTCTGATTGGTCGAATGTTCCCCAATGCATGGCCGCAAAATATCGTGCATCGAGATCAATGAAGGCCTGAAGCGCCTCGGCAGGATTAACATGATACAATGAATTATACCATTCAGGATCATACGCACCTATCGGCATCATCGCAAGATCAATCGGCCCGAATTGTTCGCCGATATCTTTAAAGCCGGGAAAATACCCCGTATCGCCGGCAAAGTAAAGTGTCAGCCGTGATGCTTCAACTACCCACCCCGACCAAAGCGTTGCATTATGATCGTGTATTGCCCGGCGTGATTGGTGTTGTGCCGGTACTGCAACAAAATTTACTTCATTAACCATTTCACCTTCCCACCAGTCTTTTTCACTATAATGAGTTACACCCCACTCTTCAAGCAAATCACCGATGCCAAGCGGAACGAAAAATAACGGTTGATGTTCTTCCTCGAGCTGCATCACCGTCAGATAATCGAGATGATCATAATGATTATGAGAAATTAATACGACATCAATTGGCGGTAGCTTTTCCCACGGAATACCGGGTGGTGTGTATCGCTGCATCCCTATTTTACTGTTCAGTATCCCAACCCGCTCACTCCACACCGGATCGGTAAGAATATTTACATTATCGATTTGTATAAGAAAAGTAGCATGCCCCACCCACGTAACGGCACCACTTTGAAATCGATCAGGGGGATTAACATATTCCGGCGGAATAACTGTATATTCAAAATTATCATTAACCAGCGGTTTCTGGATCATATAATATTTAAACTTCCACCAGACCTTATCCAATAGATTTGGCTTTCGAGTTTCTTCGGAAATATACGGATTCTTGAAGCTGTCATCCTCGGTACGGTTTGGCGGATCCGCCCGGCTATCGGTCGAGACAACGATACAAAGACCGATCGATAACAGCAACAAATTAATTACATACTTCAGGCGAGGGGTTATTTTTATTGATTCCAGCCAGCACTCCATAGTTGAATCACAAAAATAAAATTTATTATTATGTACCAAGATATCGAATTTAATCCAGTTATTCAAATTGAAGGTATTGTTTTTTTGTAATATTTTGTTTTTTATACACATATCATAAATCCGGACATAGACTATGAGAACAAAAATGACACGTTCAAAAAAAATCGACAAATTAAAACCCCTGCGGGACAATATCCGCCTGCTCGGTAATCTTCTGGGAGAAGTAATAATTAAAATCGAAGGAAAAGAGTTCTTCGATCTTGAGGAATATATTCGCCATACGACAAAATCATTGCGTGAAAAACACTCATCACCCCGATTGCGTTCGCTTAAGAAAAAAATTTCATCGCTCGATATCTCTACACTTACAAAGATTATCCGCGCTTTTTCTATATACTTTCAGTTATCCAATATTGCCGAGCAAAATCATCGAATTTACAGAAGAAGGCAATACCGGATCGACCCTGACGCATTACCTCAAAAGGGTTCTATTGAGGATTGTATTAAAGAATTCAGTGATCAGAAAATCCCGGCACCGATTGTACAGGAAACTATCGATTCATTATCTATCGTACCTGTCTTCACGGCACATCCGACCGAAGCTACACGCCGCACTATCCTATTGAAACATCTTCGTATATGGAGAAATCTTGAATCACTCGAAAACCCACAGCTTACAAAACAGGAACGGGAATCGATCACCCACGAAATCCGGCGCCAGATTATGAGCATCTGGCTCACGGATGAAATACGGCTGTTTGAATTTTCAGTTCTTGATGAAGTAACAAATGGTCTTCATTATTTTCGTGAGATATTATTCGATGCCATACCGGATGTTTATGATGAACTCGAACGACAGCTGCGGCAATATTATCCAAAGGATCGTTTTACCGTACCGACATTTTTACGATTCGGAAGCTGGATTGGCGGTGATCGCGACGGAAATCCATTCGTTACTCCGGACATAACCTATGAAACTCTCCGGCGTCACAAGGAACTCGCGCTACAACTTTATATAGACCGCATCGAACAACTTTATCTTGAATACAGTGAATCGAAACGCATTATCGGGGTCAGTGATGAGCTCGAAGAATCGATTTGCGATGACCTGCAATACCTTTCGAATGAACAACATCAACGGGCTTCGATCAGAAATCCGGCGGAAGTACACCGGAAAAAATTCCGGCTCATATCACTGAAATTACAAAACTCGCTCGACGCAATAATGCCGGACGCTGCTCAAACGACATTTCGATATTCATATAGTGAGGAGCTTCTTAAAGATCTCCGTCTCATAGACCATAGCTTACGGAACCACGGCGGAGCATATCTCGCCGGGGGCAATCTTGCACGGTTAATCAGACAGGTGGACATATTCGGCTTCCATCTTGCATCGCTCGATATTCGTCAGCACCGGGATGAACATCGAGCGGCAGTAGTGGAAATACTTCACAACTACGCTCCTGAATACACCGCTCTTCATGATAATGAACGCACAAATATCCTTGAAGATTTATTTTTCAAAGAGCTTACACGGGACAATACAATATCCGACCGCGCCCGGAACGTAATCGATACATTCAAAACTATCAAACGATGCCGCACCGAATTCGGATCCGATAGCATTCGTACTTACATTATCAGCATGTGTGAATCGGTAAGCGACGTACTTGAAGTTCTCTTCCTTATGAAACAAGCAGGTTTGATCGAAACAAAAGGGAAAAAGATTGCAACAAGCCACCTCGATATTGCACCTCTTTTTGAAACAGTTGATGATCTTCGTAATGCATCGGCAATGATGGAGCACCTTTACACTCATCCATTATATCAACAACATCTTGCTGCACGCAATAATAACCAGGAAATAATGATCGGTTACTCAGACAGCAGTAAAGACAGCGGTGTCGTTGCTTCATCATGGGAACTCTTTAAAGCACAGCGATCATTATCACAAGCGGGCGCCAAATACGATGTATCGGTTTTCTTTTTTCACGGCAGAGGCGGAACGGTCGGCCGCGGCGGCGGTCCCTCACATCAGGCGATTCTCGGACAACCCGCCGGAACAATCAACGGGAAGATCAAGATTACCGAACAGGGAGAAATGATCTCATTAAAATATGCTCACCCTGCCATCGCTCATCGTACTCTTGAGCTCGACATTTCGGCAATACTCAGGGTCAGTCTCCCGGCAGAATACCGTCCACTCGAAGACGAACTCGATAATCCACAGTGGGCGGAATTTATGGAAGAAATAGCCGGAGGCGCCAGATCAGATTACCGTGATCTGGTCTATCACACCGAAGAACTTCTCGATTACTTTTACGCTGCGACACCCATCAATGAAATATCGGAACTACGGCTCGGTTCCCGTCCCGCAAAACGAAAGACAACAAAACGGATCGAAGATATGCGTGCAATACCCTGGGTCTTTGCCTGGATGCAATCACGCCACATTCTACCCGGTTGGTATTCAAGTCACACCGGTTTACAAAAATATCTCGCATCGTCATCCCGCAAACGTATGAAGCAACTACAGGATGCATATAAGCGATGGTTTTATTTTAAAGCATTGATTGACAACATCCAGATGACATTATCAAAAGCCGATATGTTCATTGCAGCAGAATATTCGAAACTTGTTGAACATCGAAGAACAAGAAAAAATATTTCGAAACGAATAACACAGGCATATAACGAATCCGCAAAACTGGTAACAAAAATATCCGGGGGTCGAAAATTACTTGATAACAATTCAACGCTGCAACGATCAATCCGTTTGCGAAACCCATATGTCGATCCGATGAGCTATATTCAGGTTGAACTCCTGCAAAGGTTACGTGATGAACCAATAACTAATGAAGAATATCAAGAACTAAAACTTGCGATCTTTCTGAGTATTAACGGAATCTCGGCAGGACTGAGAAATACGGGTTAAAGCGGATTTATAAATCATATATTTCAACCCGGCGAGGCAGTTCGATATATTATTCTAATTACATCCCCCGTATTATATCCACATATTTTATTTTTTAGCGGATATAGTTAAACTGAGGTGAGAATTACACGGAATACTGTGTTATTTTAAACACAATATTAACGTTAAATGTAATAGTTATAGATACAGTCAATTAGAACGGATAGCCAATCGCGATGTTGAAAGTTAAATTGTCGCTTCTCCACTGTGAGCTGCTGAAATCGATGTCATCGACAACCCAGCGCTCTCCACTCGGCAGATACGGTCTGCGAAGTGGAAACGCAACATCGAACCGGATCACGAAAAATGAAGCATCGAGTCGTAAACCAAAACCTGTACCGACAGCAAATTCACCGAGAAATGTATCAAAATCAAACGTTGTTTCCTCCCGTTCGCCCTCCTTACTGACCATCCATATATTTCCAGCGTCCACAAACAAGGCACCACGCAAGATACTTACGATTGGAAAACGATACTCAAAATTTGTCTCGACACGTATATCACCCGTTCTGTCGATAAAATAGCCGGGCTCATCCGGGGGCGGAAGGGTTCCGGGACCGATTGAGCGCGCAGGGAATGCACGGATACTATTTGATCCCCCGCTGAAGAATTGCTTCACATACGGCATTGATATCGAATTACCGTATGGTATGCCGGCACCGGTGATAAGCCGAGTAACAAATTGTGTTTTCTCTCCAAACCGCATATAATATCGCAAGTCAATGTCGGCCCGGACAAACTGTGTGTACGGAATGCCAAAGACGGTATTCGGTTCATCCCCGTCGTTATCGTCAGAGCGAAATACGCTGTGAATCAGTTGCATCGTATTACCGGAGAGATCAAGATTAAAATTAAAGTAAATATGATTTTGCCGATTCTTATCAGGTTGATTATTAAAAAATAAAGAATAGCTTTTACCAATTATAAACTGAGACTCAAGACTCCGTCGCAGCAATGGATCTATGAGAACCTGTTGTTCAAATTCAGCATCTGCTATTGAACTTCGAAAGTAATTTATGCTGACAGGATTTAATTCCTGTCGCACGTGTCGTCCGCTCATCCATACATAGCCAAATCTCGTTGTAAATGAATTAATCCTGAGCTGGTCGACACGATTCAGGATATCATAGCCGAGACGTATACGGGTACGTGGAACGAACAGACTCTCTCTCGTAAATATCGGTATCGAGCCAATGATACGGGGTATTTGGAGTTCAGTCTCAAAGCCTATCTGATATAAGTCGAGACCGCGTTGTCCTCCGCCGAGTTGTGTTTCAAAACTTGAATTAATATCGGCTGTTAATAATTCAGCTCCTTTAAACAAGTTGCGATTTCGATACCCGACACTCAATCCCGGGCCGGCAAGATCGTTCGATTTGCTAACCGCCCGGACTTCGGCTCGTAAAGATCGCTCATTCACAGGTGTCAGGTAAATATGGGCATCGAGTACAGGGTCTTCAGCTTCTTCCGATTCACGAAATCGCATGTTAACAAACTTAAAGGTGCCCAGTCCCATCAATCTGTTAATCGTTAATACGTGATCACGTCGGTTGTATATTTCATCCGGATTAAGAAAAACATATCGCGCAAACATATCCGGCCTGAATCTTTCATCGTGCTGGATGACGTACATGTCATTTATATATACAGTATCCGGTTCGGAAACATCCACATCACGATCAAGTGCATAGTCGGGATAGAGATAGATATTTTGTATTCTATATTTATTATGTGCTGTCGCCGGAACGTCCTCGCGTACCGTCAGGTACAGGTTGACTTTATTATCGCCGATCGTGCTGTCAGCTCGAAACCGCAGGTATTCGTTGTTAAAATAAAAGAAGCCGTTGTTTTTTAATTCTTCATCAATTCGTTCACGTTCTTCACGTAAGTGGGAAAGTTTGAATATCTCACCCTCTTCTAAAATCGTTTCCTCTTCCGTACGTTTGATCCCTTCGGTCAGCTCATCGCGAGGTTCGGGGAAAAAGATGTTTTTTATCCGATAGGGTTGATGTGGTTGTACAGTATAAAGGATATTCGCCGTTCGTCGTTTTTCCTGTACTTCGTAGTCAACCTCAGCATTAAAATATCCGTGGTTTTGGAGTCGGTTAACCATCAAAATTGAGGTGTTATCCTGATTTGCGTGATCAAGTAATACCGGTGGTTGACCAAGACGTCGTTTGATCCATCCCCTGATTCCCCGGTCGGCATCCTCACCTGCGAAATTATAAAACCATAACCGGTGGCGGAACAAACCAAATAATTTTACATTCGGGTTCGGCCGAACAACCTCTTCAAGATATCTCTCAATCTCCCGTTTATTTTCTATTCTCTTTTCCGAGTCCCATTTAATATCGGCACCGGTATATAACTTTTCATCCTCGGCTAAATGACGCGTAGTGCTGCAACCTGCAATCAGCAGCGAGACAGCAAGTAGGAAAACGATATAGTTAATTTTTTTATACATACTTATTCACCCTTATCACTGCCTGCTTCTTCGGGCAGAGCATCAGGTTCTACCTCTGCAGGACGCCTGAATAGTTCCATAAATCGATTAAATTCACGAGTATAAACAAGCGATAATCCTGTAAAAATCACCTCACCCTCACCGAGCGCATTGAATTCTGTTTTTCTGAAACCCCGGACTCGAAACCTTCCATCGCCGGTCAGCATATACTCCACCGCTACATCTCCGGCAATATTACTTATATCGGTTTCGCGTGCACGCTCTCCTTCAAGATCAAACTGTCCGCCGAGCTCTATCACAAGCCGGTCTTCGAGAAATCTTCGTGAAACCTGTAATTGCAATTCAGTCCGGCCGGCCGGTCCAGCTTCGGTAAATTCTTCATAGGATTCAACATCAAATTGAATTTCCATACCCCGTATATAACGCCCGGATAAGGCATTCAATTGGTGCGTCAGCAATCTACTCGCACTCGTTCGCGCGGTACCCGTCAACCCCGCACCCTCACCGCTCAACTCGAACGGGTTTTCGGGGAGAAATCTATTTAAGACAAGCAATGCAAATACCTGCTTATTGCGCTCCGTCTCATCCTCATTAACACGTTGTAATTGTTGATAAACTACACCGCCAAAGGCACCGCGTTGATCTTCGGGCATGTCGAGCTCAAAACTAATGTCGGGTGCCATCAAATTACCGCGCATATTTAAAAACACCTGAAATGGTAACGCACGCCGGAACTGCTGCAGCGCTTCGTCTCCAACCTGGTCGGCCACCAGATCCACCGACGATGCACGGACGGTATAAATTGCGGTCATATCAACATTCGCACCCATAGGATCGCCCGCCCAAACGATATTACTTCCCGGTCTGATTTCAAATCGTCTTCGAGCTACTTCATAAAAATTCATCTGGTATGAACCTTGCCTAACCTCATATCTGCCGGCCAGACTCACTAATCCGCTCGGATCGATACCGAAGCTCAGTGTTCCGCCGCCCCGCACCTGAAGAATATCGCCCGCCTGTTCATCGACTATTGCGGTAAAAGATGTTTGCATGTCAACATCGATATTTGCCGTGAGATCGATCCCTGTAAAGCCGGCGTGTACGGTATCAACCGGTTCATCAATCTCACGAACCGGTTGGTGGTGTTCATCCATCCGGACAAATTCAACAATACCCGCGCGTTCTATAACTTCAGGGTCCTGTGTCGGTACTATAACCGTTAGATTCGTTCCATCCTTGAATCCTATGGTAGCATTTACTACCGGTTGATATAGATCGCCGGTGATACGAATATTGCTGTCGATCAAGATACGTCCGTAAAACAACTCATTGTGACGGCGTGATGTATTCATCAACATAAAATTAGTTGAACGGATATCCAGTGCAAACCGATAATCGGTAAAATCCGTGGTGAATATATTACCGCTGATCACGGTTCGGTTTCCAAGCGAATCGAGAATAGCAACATTGTTAAACATTATACCATCCCGATCAAACGCGATAACCTCGTCTTCCAATTGAAATCTTGTATTCAATTGTGCGACAAGGAGCGAAGCATCGCGAAAGATAACAGAACCCTGTATATCCGGTGCGGCGGTTGAGCCCGTAATCATAAGATCTCCTACAATCGAGCCGCTCATATCCGTCAGTTCGCCCATAGTAAATCCCTCAACCGATGCAAGATTTATATTTTGAATATCAGCAGAAAGATTAATTTCGCCGGTATCGTCACCGGTTACAATGTAACCGGCGATGTGTGCCCGGTTTTCGTGCTGAGTATAATCGACCTCAAGATCATACCTCCCGGGGGTTTCCTGGCGGGCACGAATCGCAATATCACCGACATCGCTTTTATTAAAAACGAAATCACTGAGAAGTAAATCGACATCGATTTTCAGTTCGGTGAGGACATCGGTCAACACGGCGTTGCCGTTAACAATTCCGGCGATATCAATCTCCTGATCCTTTTCCGGTACATTCCCTGCCAAACGACCGATACTCGATAGATCAAAATCGTGAATCGAAATTTCCACGGGCGGAGCTGCTGTGTCGGCGTCGCGGCTCCTCACTAAAATACGGCTGCCTTCCCGCTCCAGAAGGAGATTATGAATATAAAGGATATCGCCGCCGAATCGCACGTAGTTTTCTTCGGGAACATTCCATCGATCGTAACTGACTACAAGCTCTCCGGGAATAAAACTGAAAGTATACACCGTATCCGCGCTCTCCAGCGAACCTCCGAGGGCAAAGAATTGCTCCAGTTCATCATCATAGAGAGCAATGTTTGTATTGATATTATTGTTTTGAATGGTACCGTAAATTTCGGGGTTGGTAAATCTCGTTGCCGGCATCTCAAAATGTGCCGTCCGTATATCATATTCTATTACATTACGGTTGGAGGTTATCTCGACACGCAATGAATCGACAACATATGATTCATACGTTAAATAAGGAATATCAACGTACAGGTTAAGGTTACGGTTCGTACTGTTATAACTTCCGGCAAGTGCAGCGGGTGATAGTTCGTGCAGGCCGGGAAGTACGATATCGAACAATAACTCCGGTCGATGCAGATCGATATTAAATGTAAAACGTTGGTCGGGATCTTCCTCCTCTATTATATCGAGATGATGCAGATTGAAATAATGATCTATATGATTTGTGATGACCGCCGGCAACTCCGCCAGACTTACGTTCCCGTCATACGATGCAGCCAGAATATCGGATTCCACGGTGATCTGATATCGACCGGGTTGTGATTCCGCATTAACCAAGACCGAATCAACCGGATAAAGTTGTTGATCTTGTACAATGAGCAGATCGCGTATATACGCGCTGCCATGTATGGTTTCGATTGACAGACCTTCAAATTCCGCCCCTATATTCGCACGAATTGTTATTTCATCGTCAATCAAATGTAAAGCGTGTAAATCGGCATGCTCAAGATTGAATTCAAATGCAAACACCGGTTCATCTTCGGTAAGTTGGACGTCCCCGTTAAACCGGAACGTGAGATTCGGATCCTCCATACCTGCATAACCGGTAAAATGCCGGTTACGGAAACGGCCGTCGATCTTTATATCATTATAATCATATCCCTGTACGTGTGCATGATCTATAGTAGCATCAAGATAGGAATCGATAGTCTCTTCATCGAAACCACTGCCGTCGAATTCAGCACTTAAGGAAACCATGCCGAATTGGTCGCTCTGATCGAGGAGCTGTCCGATATCGAATCTGCTGACGTTTATGTTTCCATTATAACGTTCATATCCTTCGCGAATATCCATATTCACCGAAGCCACAAGCTGACCGAAGGTGGTTTGCAGATCGACAAATGTATCGAATTGATCGATCGATCCTTTGAATGTACCGGATAATCCTATCGAAGGAGGAATAACAATATTTTCCGGCAGCATATCGGCAGATACCATTTGAAGTATATCTTCACGTCCCGTTATGATTTCATCCAATGTTATGTCGAATTCCGCCTCATCCATATCCGGCAATCCCGTGATACGACCGAATGCTTTCAACCGGGTTGATCCGAGGATGCTCCCTTCTATCATCCCGACAGTAAGATCATTTACCGGTCCGTTAACCGATGCTGCAACGGTAATGCCTTGCGTCCGTTCGAGTTGAAATTGATCGGCTAACTCCGGTTGCAGCAGCAAAATGTCACCGAATCCTATGAACGATTCTCTGAGCGAAACATCTAAATTCACTAAACCCGGATCGTCATTAAAAACTTCAAGCGATGGATATGCTGCGGCAAAAGAGCCGCTGATACTGGTAACGCCGGTTTCGATCATCAGATCATTTATATATGCAGACTCTTCACCGACATCAATTTGCGCAGAAAATCTATCTAATGTAAAACCGCTCTGTTCTCTGAATGCAATCGAGTTGACTGCAGCAGAGCCGGTTTCCCCGGCAAATCGTATTTTCTCTATATCGAGCGTAAAGTCACGGATACCAATATCAGTAAAATCGATACCTCTCTGTGCAGCATTGGCTTCGTCTTGATTAGAAGATTTATAGTTGAATCCCGTGCGATCAAGCCGTACCGATGCAACTTCAGCGACATCGCCGGCAGCCGAATATAATGCATCACGTACTGTAAGAGAAGAAAGATCGAGTTGTACAAGATCACCCGTCACCGTATTAGCATATTCAATATCTATCGATGATAAACCAATCGATCCGGCTCCGACGGTAAGGTCTGCCGGCTCGTCCGGCTCTGCCTCAACCGGCTCCTTTTCTTTCGACTGTACAACACGAGCCGTTACATCGTCCAACTCGAAGCGGGATAAATTAAAACGTGATTCCTCTAAATCTATTTCGTCGAATGCCAGAAGCAATTCACCGAGTGCAAGCCGCGCCTCGTCGCCTCCGGTTTCATCATCATAGTGTGCTCGTATGTTCTTCAAAGTAACAGAATTCACCGAGACCGCAAACGGAGAGCCGGGTTTTTCATCAGCATTATTCTGTTCCTGTATGTTTTGATTATTCCCGGCAAATTCAGTTATGATAAAATCAAAATTATAGTGTTCATCGGGTTCGCTGCGCTTTACATTTGCCGTAACATTTTCAAGCAAAAGAGAATGAACGGTGAGCTTGTTCCGGAGCAAACCGAGCATATCGAGCTCGACCGTCAAGGTCTCGCTGTACCAGAGTGTATCCTGTTTCTGATCCTCGATATATAATCCGCCGATATGCACCGATCCGGGTACCCGTATGCGTACCTGATCAACGCTTATCCTGGTATCAAGCTGTTCCGATAAATGTGCAGCGGCTCTTTGAGCGATGATATTTTGAACAAATGCTGTCTGGAGAGCTATAACGATGAGGAGTACCAACACCAGAACGGCTGCACAAAACCACCCTACTATTTTTAAAACTTTGCCCATATTAAAAATAACAACACAATTAACCGGCAGAAAGTGCTCATTTATTAGTAAAATAAATTAACAAAATATTTATGCTATAGCAATTACTTTACGGGACATCCGTCGGATCCCAGGCAACGCGGAAGTTCTCATTGAGAGAATCCAATATTTGCATATCAGCATCCGCAATCTCAAAATCGAATACATTTGCATTCTCGAGTATCCGTTCACGGTGCACCGACTTAGGCAAAACGACAAGATCGTGCTGCAGACACCAACGAATGAGAATTTGCGCTGGAGTTTTATTATACCGGCCGGCAATCGAGACAAGCGTTTCATCGTTCAATTTTTCTCCCCGCGTCAGCGGTGAGTACGCTGTAAGTGTGATATTCTTTATTATGCAATAATTCAGCAACTCTTTCTGATATAGAAAAGGATGAAATTCTACCTGATTAACCGCCGGTGTAATCTCCGCATAGTCCTCCATTTCCTTCAGATGATTTACGGTGTAATTGCTGACCCCAATTGCGCGGCATCGTTTTTCGTTGTAAAGTTTTTCGAGAGCTTTCCAGGTTTCTTTTCTCAATTTTTCAAGCGGCCAGTGAATTAATAAAAGATCGATATACGACAGCCCCATTACATCGAGACTCTCATCGAACGTCCGCATTGTCTTATCGTACCCCTGATTATTGTTCCAGATTTTGGTAGTAATAAAAAAATCGTCGCGCGGAACTTCACTTTTTCTTAACGCTTCGCCGACGTCTTTCTCATTGCGGTATATCTGAGCGGTATCGATATGCCGGCATCCGGTGATAAGAGCATAGGCAACCGCATTCTCGGTTTCGGTACCCGGCTTTGATTTGAACACACCGAATCCGAGCCGGGGTATAGCAACACCGTTATTAAGTGTAATTGTTGATGTAATATGCATTGTTAATTAACGGATGAGGCGATAAATTCCTTCTTCTTCTCCTCAAGTTTTTCATACAACCCGTCGAACGATTTCTCAAACGCGGCAACACCGTCGTTTTCAAGTTTCTTCATTACCCAATCCACATCGATACCCGCTTGTTTGAGCTCCTCTATCTGCTCACGCGCCTTATCTACATCCTGCTCGATCGTTCGTTTGGCTTTTGCTTTTTCGAGTATCGCTTTATAAGTATTCGGGGGAACAGTGTTCACGGTATCGGGACCGATCAATGTCGTGACATATTTCAGATCATCGTATGCAGGGTTCTTCGTACTTGTACTTCCCCAGAGCGGCCGCTGCACCCTGGCATTCCTGGTCGTAAGCTGCTCGAATCGTTTCCCGGTGAATTTTTCTTTATACGCTTGATATACCAGCTTGGAATTGGCAACCGCGGCCAAACCCATCAGATTCTTGTATTGTTCTTTCTCGAGCTCTTCGGGGACCTCCTCAACTTTCTTTTCAAGTAATGAATCGACCAGTGTATCTATCCGGCTCACAAAAACGCTTGCAACCGAAGAGACGTGATCGATAGATTTGCCTTCCTTTGCTCTCCGTTCGATACCGGCGATGTATGCATCGGCAACCTGTTTGTACCGCTCGACCGAGAAGATCAACGTTACGTTGATGTTCCTGCCTTCATAGATCATTTGTTCAATTGCAGGTAATCCCTCGTCGGTTGCAGGTATCTTCACCATCAAATTGGGTCGTTCTATCCTATCCCATAGAAGGCGTACCTCCTCGATAGTTTCTTCGGTATCGTGTGCCTTACGCGGGGTTACCTCAATGCTGACGAAGCCATCACCGCCGCTCGTTTTATCATAAACGGGTTTGAGAATATCGCAGGCATTCCGGATGTCTTCGATCATAAGTTCCTGAATCAAATCGCCGGCATCGATATTCGGATTTTTTTCAACAAGTGCGCGAATCTGCCCGTCGTAATCGTTGCTGCCGGTAATTGATTTTTCAAAGATCGATGGATTGGAGGTAACGCCGAGCAATCCCTGATCGACCATTTGTTTAAGTTCACCGCGCTGTATCATACCGCGGCTTATGTTGTCGATCCAGATACTTTGTCCGAGTTGTGCGATTTTGTGTAAATTCGTCATAGCGGTAAACCTAATTATTTTATAAATTCGTTCAATGAATTATTAAAATAATAAAAGCGATTCAATGTGGCAAGGATTTTCTCAAAATAACAGCGAGAAACATATCGATATCTTTTAAAACTTCCCAAATTTAAACATCAGCACCCCGTTCAATCCCCGAAGATCGTCATCCGACGTTATTTGGGTATTAAGACCGGTTACAAACCGGTAGCTGATACCAAAACTGAAGCGGAAAAACTCGGTGACATTTAATTCAAAATTAGCGCCCGGCTCAAGGACAAAGAATATCCGTTCCCAATCGATGGAGTCATCGTGGTGTTCCTGTCCGCGATAATTGACGCCGCCTGCACCGATAAGCGTATAAAAAGTATAGTGAAGAAGTTCATCATAATTATGGATATACTCCAATTCGAGACCGCCGTACCCCATATTCATATAGCGTTCACCGTCCGGCCTCTCAGTTCTTGCACGGACATTATTCACCAAACCATACCCCCCAGCTCCAACGCTCAATGTTTTGTTAATAATCCATCCACCTCTTCCACCGACAAGCACACCGGTCGATGCACCGATGTGTGACATCTTAACAACCGGCGCTCCGAACAAGCTGCTTTCAATTGAACCGCCGATAAGCGTTTCCTGTTGAGCATTACCGGCTAAGGTGAAGAAGACCATGACTGCAATGACTATTCTGAATCTCACTTTATCTCTCCCAACGCGGCATAACCGCAAACAGTGTTCAAAAAAGTTAAATCAATCAATAAAATTAATATACGAAAAACTGTGCAATTTACCCTAACCAATTTTCTTCCTGAAACGCAGTGCACTCATCGAAAATATAGCAACTCCGAAAAGAGTCAACAGCAGAGCTTGATCCCATAAATCGGTAAGGCCGATACCCTTTAAAAATATACCCCGCAATATCTCGAAAAAGTAACGCAGCGGCAGAAGATAGGAAATATTTTGAAAAAACCCAGGCATATTTTCTATCGGGAAAACAAATCCCGAAAGAAATATCATCGGAAGCATTACGAAAAAGACCGCAGTCATCATTGCCTGCTGCTGGGTTCGGGAGATTGTTGAAACAAACAGGCCAAGTCCCAATGTAGTTAATAAAAATATCACGCTAAGAAACAACAAGAGTACAAGACTTCCTTTAACGGGAATCCCGAATAAGAGAAAAGCAACGGAAAGGACCAGGATCACATCCGCCATTCCGATCATTATAAACGGTATAGTCTTTCCGGCAAGTAATTGATACGGCTTTATGGGAGTTACAACAAGCTGTTCATAGGTGCCGATCTCCTTTTCTTTTACAATTGAAAGAGAGGTTAAATTGATTGTAATGACCATCAGCAGCATACCAACGATACCGGGGATCATAAAATTGCGGCTT
The DNA here is from genome assembly GCA_007128495.1 of Bacteroidota bacterium. GTDB lineage: Bacteria > Bacteroidota > Ignavibacteria > T3Sed10-11 > T3Sed10-11 > T3Sed10-11. The sequence continues at coordinate 5,879 of SKXH01000277.1, read as the reverse complement.
GCGAGATCGGGATTATACCAGATGCGTATCTCAGGAATAACACGCGCCGCCGGTTGACTGCCCGGCGATACATCCAACCGGTTTACCATTATATTTTGTGAATAACGTGAAATGATCATCGATGCGTAATTCATACCGGTGGTCGCGGTGTTCGTTTCGGTTCCATCGACGATTAATTGAAGCTGTGGTCTTTTTTCCGCGTACAGATCGTTGCCGAAATTTTTCGGGATGATCAATGCAACGGCAGCATCGCCGCGGTCAATGTAACTATCGATTTCGCTGCTCGATTCTGCATAGCTTAGAATAGAATAATAACCTGAATTGACAAAGCGGTCGACGAGATCCCGGCTGTGCTGACTATGGTCATAATTCACAACAACCATCGGGATATTTCTGACATCCATATTTGCGGCGTAGCCGAGAATTATTAACTGGATCATCGGTGCCAGAACCACAATAGCGATCATGCTTCTATCACGTTTGAATTGCGCGAATTCCTTTTTCAAAAGATGTAGTATCGTTTTCATACTGTGACGTATCCCTGTTTTTTCATTCGCCGTGTACTCACCAGCACCAAAATAAATCCAAAAATAAGTAACGCAATAATTTGTTCCCAAAATACCGCGCCGCCGACACCCTTCACCATGATCGCCCGTAATGCTTCGAGAAAATACCGTGCCGGGACAATATAGGTAATCACCTGTACCGCCACCGGCATATTGTGAATGGGAAATACAAATCCCGATAAAATAAATGTCGGCAGCATTGTTGTTGTTAATGCCTTCATAAATGCAACTTGCTGCGTATCCGATGTTGTGGATATTAATAGACCCCACCCGAGAGCAACAAATAGAAACAAGACTACCAGCAAAGATAACCATAAAAAGCTCCCGGCAACCCCCACACCAAAGAGGAGGTAACCGCCGAGAAGAATAAACACGGTTGAGATAAGCGAGGTCAACACAAACGGCATAATTTTACCGATAATCAACTCGACCGGATGAATGGATGACACAGCGAGCTGTTCCATCGTACCGAGTTCTTTCTCACGAACTATCGACAGCGAGGTGGAAACGGCGGATGTTACCATTAATATAAATGCTATCAAGCCGGGAATGAGAAAGACCGGACTGCGTAATTCCGGATTATACCAAACACGCGGATGATAATCTATCGGCGGTGCAAATGTCGTTCCTTTTGCCGTTAGCATTGTTTCTGATAAAATATCCAACGAATAATCCTGTACAATTGTATTGGTGTATCCCATTACCGTTGCTGCAGCGCTCGCATTTGCGCCGTCGATAAGTACCTGTATGGAAACATCCTCTCCCCTTATAATGCTATTCGAAAAATTTTCCGGTATGACAATGGCAACACGGATTAATTCACGATCGAGCAGCCGGTCGATCTCCCGCGGTGAATCAAGATAGTATTTCAGATCAAAATATCCGGAGTGCACGAACTTGTCTATAAGTTGCCTGCTTTGCACGCTGTTATCTTCATCATAAACGGCGAGCGCTATATCGTCAACATCGAAGTTTACTGCATAACCGAACATCAACAACATAAATGCGGGAATGAATATGAGAATTCCAAGCGATCTCGTATCACGGCTAACCTGTCTGAATTCTTTTATACTGATCGATCTTATTCTTGAAAACATGTCACTTCATTTCATTTTAAGGTTTATCGGTCAAATGTATAAATACATCCTCGAGCGACGGAACGATGCGCTCAATACCGTGTACTGTGATATTATGTTCCGAAAGCACTTCCTTTATTTTCCTGCTTCCTGCCTCCTCATTCTCAACGCTGACGTGCAGAAGTGTGCCGAAAACCGACGATTCTATCACCCAATCCTGCTGCTGCAGAATATTCAACGACTCGATTATGCCGGTACAATTCACCTCAAGCATCGGATACCGAATATGTTCGGTCTTGAGCTGCCGCGGGCTCCCTCCCGCGACTATCTTGCCGGCATGAATGAGCATAATTGTATTACAATACTCCGCTTCATCGAGATAGTGCGTGGTAACGAATACGGTCACTCCCTCCTCTGCCAGTGTAAAGATCAGATCCCAAAAGCGCCGGCGCGAGACGGGATCGACACCGCCGGTGGGTTCGTCCAGAAAAACTACCTGCGGTCTGTGCAATAATGCACACCCGAGTGCAAGCCGCTGCTTCCATCCAACGGGTAACGAGCCGGTTAAAGCACCTTTCTTGTCGGTAAGCCCCGCCATCTCAACCGCCCATGCGATTCGGTCATTTAAATCTCTTTCATTCAACCCATATACACCACCGAAAAAATTTAGATTTTCCGAAACGGTAAGGTCTTCATACAGTGAAAACTTTTGAGACATATAACCGATAGTTCGCTTGATACTTTCCGGCTGCGTATTTATATCGTATCCCGCAACGGTTGCATTGCCCGAAGTAGATGTGAGTAATCCGCACAGCATTTTAATGACGGTAGTTTTGCCGGCGCCGTTCGCTCCGAGGAATCCGAATATCTCTCCCCTTTTAACATCGAAACTCACATTATCGACGGCAGTGAAATCACCGAACTTTCTGGTTAAATTTTTTACTGTGATTGCATTCATAATTACCTATCGATTTTCTAAGCCCCGCCTGGGCTATCTCATACTTTACCAGGGCTTCAATATAATTTATGTGTGCTTGCAGCAACGCTACGTCCGCATTAAGAACATCGGCATTTACAACCATATCTTCTTTGAAGAGGTCGCTCGTCACACGATAGTTTTCTTTTGCCTGCTCCATAGCAATTTTAGCCGCTTCGACCTGTTCACGTGCACTTTCGACATTCAGATATTCCTGCATAACTGCAACTGAAATGTCATCCCGGCGTTTCTCGAGAGCATATTCCGTTTGCCGTAACTGTGCTCGTGCCTGTGAGGTACGGTGCGAAGTTGCACCCCAGTTCCAGACATCAAGCGACAACGTTATTCCGATATCCCACGAATCATTGAATTCATCCCGAAGCGGAAGATACCGCTGATGCGGTCGCTGGTAGTAATATCCACCGCTAAGATAAATTTGGGGGTACCACCCTGATCGCGCAACGCGTAACGCAGACGCTCCCGCCTGTTTTCTTGATTCGAGTTCGAGTATTTCCGGATTATCGCCGACAGCCGTCGTTATATAATCGTCAATATCCTGAGAGTTCGTTAAATCATACTGCGGTTCTGAAATCAATTCAATATCGGAATGCAGCGGCAATCCGATCAAGTTGTTCAACCGGACCATTGCTACTCTGACATTGTTTCCCGCTTCAATTAAACGCACATTCATGTTTGATAGCTGTACACGTACTTTAAGTACTTCATTACGCGTCACCAATCCTTCTTCATAGAAATTCTCAACGTTATGCAAATGCTCTTGCAACTGTTCGATACTTGCCGTAACAACATGCTTCGCCTCCCTCGCCCGGTAGGCATTCCAGTATGCTTTGATGATGGCGTACTCGAGTTCGTTCTTATCCGCACGGTGACTGTGCCGTTCGGCCTTTGCGGTATATTTTAAAGCATCACGATTTCCCTGTAACCTGAAACCGGTAAAAAGCGGTTGTTGAAGTGAAATCCGCGCCGTGTAGTGATCGACAATATTGGGAAAAATCTCTATTCCATCTGCCGTCATATCGGGAAACGGTACGTCCAGGGTAAATTCCGGAACATCGCTCAACCGGTGATACGAGCCGTCAACCCGCAGAGACGGAAGCAGTGTCGTTCCCGCCTCGCGAGCCCGTGCCTCGGCATATTGAACGGACATTTCACTAATATGTATTATAGGATTATTCTCAAGTCCGATTTGAATGGCTTCTTCAAGCGACAGGCCTTTCGGTTCCTGGGCTTGAGCAAGCTTTACAAAAAATATGAGTAAGATAAATAAACATTTTTTCATAGTTACCCCGGTAAATTTTTGCTCATTGATAACACTCAGGTTGTATCTACCTTGCCTTCCTGCATAAGTGAAATAAAAACATTTTCAAGTGATGGTGTGACGGTACGCGATGACTCGATTGTGATATTCCTGGACTTTAATATACTCTCGACTTTCGGAAAGCCGGAATCATAATCCTCAAGAATTAAATTTATCCGGTCACCGAATGCCTGCACCTCTTTCACTTTTTCAACTTCCTTTAAAATTTTATAGGCAGCCCGGATATTGTCGCAAATTAATTCGACAACCGTCCCCTGCATCATCTTCTTTATATTCTTCGGCTGATCGACAACCATCATCGTGCCGTTGTTCATTAACCCGACTCGATTGCATCGCTCGGCTTCATCAAGGTACGGAGTCGTCAACACGATCGTGATACCGCTTTTCAATAGATCGGATAATATTTGCCAGAAATCTCTTCTCGAGACCGGATCGACGCCCGTCGTCGGTTCATCTAAAAAAATTAGTTCAGGTTTGTGGATGAGCGTACACGCTAATGCGAGTTTCTGCTTCATGCCGCCGGATAACTGCGCGGCGTATCGTGACCGGAACGGTGTCAACCGCATATAGTCGAACAATTCATCGCGTCTATTTTTATAATCGCGGACATTATGGATCTCGGCAAAGAACTCAATGTTTTCATCGATCGATAAATCGCCGTACAAACTAAACCGTTGTGATAAGTAACCGATTCGGTTGACAATGTGCTGACGTTCCCGCCGCAAATCAAAACCAAGAACCGAAACTTCACCCCCGTCGGGTGGAATGATGCCGCAGAGGATCCTTATAGTCGTGGTTTTCCCTGCGCCGTCGGGTCCCACCAGTGCAAACATTTCGCCCCGGTTAATACGTAAATCGAGATGATCGACTGCATTTACAGGTCCGAAGCTCTTTGTTAGGTTGTCAATATGTATCGCTGGGTATGTCAAGTTTTCACCGTATCATTTCTATATTCAACGTATATACAAGATGCCAGAGATTCGGGGATCATATTCCAGACGTAGCCAGATAACAAAAATAGAACTTTGTCATATCACTGACCTCTGATATACGCATCTGCCGGCAGCCCCGGCTTCAGCACACCATCCGGATTCGGTATCTCGACCCTGACACCGAACACCTGTTTTACACGTTCTTCTTTTGTCTGGATATTTCTCGGTGTAAATTCTGCCGAAGGTGATATATATGTGATCGTACCGTTAAACGTTTTATCGGGATATGCATCGATACTCACCTCAACATCCTGTCCCAACCGGACGCGACCCACATCATCTGTTGTCAGATAGATCATCAGCCGAACGGTATCGAGTTTCGAAACGACCGCTACCGGCGATCCTTGTCTGGCCAATTCTCCCCGCTCTACTACTTTATTTGTTACGGTACCGTTTACCGGCGAAACGATATAACTGTCTTGAATATTCTTTTCATATAGCTCTGCAGTTGCAAGTGCCTGTTGTAAACGGGCACGCTGCGCCCGTATCTCTTCGGGACGAGAGAGTTGTCTAACCTTTTCAAGGTTCTGCCGGGCGGTATTGTACTGCGCCGATGCAACCGTGTGGCGTGCTTCTGCATCATCGAGTTGTTTGCGTGAGACGCTATTCGATTCGTAAAGATTTCTGATGCGTCGAAGATCCTCACCCGCAATTTTGAGATTTGCTTCCGCCTGACGTAAGCCTTCTTCTGCAGAACGAACATCCTCATCACGTGCGCCTTGTTTTAATAATGTAAACTGGGCGTCGGCAAGTTCAACACCAGCTTGTGCCTGCCGGTATTGAATATCGAACGTTGAGTGGTCAAGCACGGCAAGCGTATCGCCTTGCTGAACAGTGCTTCCCTCATCTATGGTAATACCGGTCACCGTCGCATTTACTTTGGACGGTATCCGTATCTCGACCGCCTCGATAGTTCCGGTTGCACTAATT
>SKXH01000166.1 GCA_007128495.1 Bacteroidota bacterium | reverse complement strand
GGTGCTTTGTAGGTCACAAATATTTCCTGATCGTCTCTATCACCCGCTCAGGATTTTGCATCTCTTCGTTCTTAATTCGTAGTACTTTTAAACCTCGTTCACGGCATATTTTGTCGCGTTGAGTGTCATGGTCTTTCTGATAATCGTGTATCTTTCCATCCATCTCTACGATAAGACGTTTTTCTGCACAATAAAAATCAGTAATGATAAACCGCCATCGTCCATTTACTTTTTCATGAAATATTGGATGTTGGCGTAAAAACTTTTTTCCGTTAAGTTGTCTGTTCCGTATCAGCGCCCATAGTTTTCTTTCAGCAGGGGTCATATTGATTCGCAAGTCACGTGCAAGTTGTTTGATTGTTTTTCTATCCATATTTTAATAATTCTCAAAATGGAAAGTTTTTTGCAAGTCCGGTACGAACCCACCCCCTGTGGTCCCCCTCCCTTTTCGCAAAAGGGAGGGGGACGTATTGGGAGTCGATTGATTGCTTTGAGTTATGGGTTTTTAATTTATTGAATTTTTTTAAGACTGCTATATAAGTATATTTATCCAAATAACGCCACGGATTTTTATCATTTAGCGATAGTTCATTTATGTTGAAAATAAAACACCCCGCAGTAATTTTCTGCGGGGTGGCGTTTATCAGCTTTTCTTTGATGTAATCACCGAAAACTGCGTTATTGCTCGTTTAATTTTATCGCTTTGACATTGTGGACATTGAGTTGATCCTTTTTCATATTCCGAGACCGGCATCGTTACAGTAAAGCGGTGGTTACATTCTTTGCAAATGAAATCATAAGAAGGCATTGCTTATACCTCCTTTCGAGTTATTTTTTCACCTCCATATATGTACGGGAAATGCCCGTAATTACAATATATCCGGTCGCCGTTAATAAGTCAAGATTACACCGTTGTTTTTGTAATTAATTTGTTATTTTTCATAAGCTCTTTTGCTCGTGCAATCACATTGTCTGCGGTGAAACCGTACTCCTGCATCACATCATTTACCGGAGCAGATGCACCGTACTGCTCGATGGAAATGCTGTCTCCATAGTCTCCCACATATTTTGACCAACCGTGCGAGACAGCCGCTTCGATTGAGAGCCGGTTTTTGATCTCAGGCGGAATTACTTTCTTTTTATATTCTTCATCCTGTTCATCAAATATCTCCCACGAAGCAAGGTTAACAACGCGCACCGTAATGCCCTCGTTCGTCAGTGTTTCATAGGCGCTCAATGCATGTTGTATTTCAGAGCCCGTCGCAATCAGAATAAGTTCCGGATCTTTGCTGTCTGCTAAGATATATCCTCCTCTTTCAATTTCAGATACCGGAGTATATACTCGTCTGTCAATTACCGGTAAGCCCTGACGCGTTAATACAATCGCTGTCGGGCCGGTTTTTCGCGACATAGCTATCTTCCAGGCGTAAGCAGTCTCATTTGCATCTGCGGGTCTGATAACTGTAAGATTTAGCATAGCCCGCAGTGCCGAAAGATGTTCGATTGGTTGGTGTGTGGGACCATCCTCACCCAGACCGATACTGTCGTGCGTATATACATAGATAACCGGGGTACCCATAAGTGCTGCCAATCGAACAGATGCTCGCATATAATCTGAGAATATTAGGAATGTTCCTCCGTAGGGACGAAACTTAGAAAGAGCCAGTCCGTTCATAACTGCTCCCATAGCGTGCTCCCGCACCCCATAATTGATATAACGCCCGAGCCGGTTATCAGCAGTAAATTGCTGTGAGGTTTTTGGTTTTGTATTGTTCGAAGGAGTGAGATCCGCCGATCCGCCAATAATAAACGGGTGTGCTTGTGTAAGAGAATCAAGGGTTTTCCCGGATGCTTTTCTGGTAGCTATTTTTCCGTCTTCAGTAGTGAACTCGGGGAGAACTTTTTCCCACTCCACCGGTCTGTCTTTTTTCACAAAAGTTTCGAGTGTTGCAAACAATTTGGGATGTTTATCTTTATATCCCTTAAACAAACTGTTCCACTCTCTCTCCTTAACTCTGCCTGCCTCAGTGGATTGGCGGAAATGATCTAAAGCTTCTTCGGGTATATAAAACTGCTCTTCTGCGGTCCAGCCATACGCTTCTTTTGTCAGAGCAACTTCTTCTTCACCAAGCGGTGCACCGTGTACATCTGCCGTATCCTGCTTATTGGGACTCCCATAACCGATGTTCGTTCTCAGACGGATAAGCGAGGGTTTTCTCGTGTGTTTTATACAAGCTGTCAATGCTTCATCTATCGATTCCAGATCGTTACCGTCCGCTTCTTTTACATTCCATCCGTATGCTTTGAAGCGTGCTCCCACATCCTCGGAGAATGCCAGTGAAGTCGGGCCGTCTATCGTGATATTGTTATCGTCATAAAAATATACGATGTTATCGAGTTTTAAATGACCGGCCAGAGAAGCCGCTTCCGCACTCACCCCTTCCATAAGATCACCATCGCTGACGATGCCGAAGATGCGATAATCGAACATTTTATATCCCGGCCTGTTATAATATGTCTCGAGATACTTCCCGGCAATTGCCATTCCGACACCATTTGCAAATCCCTGTCCGAGCGGACCGGTTGTCGTTTCAACACCGGCCGTATGTCCATACTCGGGATGTCCCGGTGTTTTACTATGAAGCTGCCGGAACCGCTTGAGTTCATCGAGCGGTAGATCATAACCGGTTAAATGCAATAATGCATAAAGCAGCATCGACCCGTGTCCCGCAGATAAAATAAATCTGTCGCGATTAACCCAATCCGGCTTACCGGGATTGTGGCGAAGATACTTTGTCCAGAGAAGATATGCAGCCGGTGCTGTTCCCATCGGCATACCGGGATGGCCTGACTGTGCTTTTTCGACCGCATCAATTGTAAGTGTACGAATTGTATTAATACAGAGTTTGTCCAGATTATTCACGTAGTATACCTTTTTCTTTGGTTAATTAAGATTTTTTAGTTCCTCTTTTGCGTTGTGGTGTATTTATTTTTTTATTCTCATCCATCTTAACACGAAGCGGCGGAGCCGATTCGTCTTTCATCACTCCCATATACACCGTTCTGTGCGGGAATGGAATTTCGATTCCCCGCTCATCAAATACTTTTTTCATTCTTCTGTTAAACTCCCGACCGACACGCCATTGCTGTACAGGCCGTGTTGTTATACGTGCGCGGATCACAACGGCAGAATCATCAAACCGGTCGAGCCCCAGGATCTCAAGCGGTTCGACAATCACATTGCTGTATTCGGGATCGTTAACCAGCCCGTCACCTATTTCCTTTAATATTTCAATAACCTCATCCACATTTTCCCGGTACGCAATCCCTACATCGAACACATAGCGCCCGTAATCTTTAGTCATATTTGAGACCGCTGTTATATGTCCATGTGGAATGTAATGAACCACACCGTGTAAATCCCGCAGCCGGACGATACGTAATGTAATAACTTCAACAACTCCCCCTTTCCCATCAATATTCACGACATCGCCAACCCGGATCTGATTTTCCACGATTATAAAAAATCCGCTGATAACATCGCGTACCAGGTTCTGTGCACCGAAACCGATCGCGAGCCCGCCAATACCAAGCGCAGCTATAATCGGACCGATCTCCAATCCAACTTCCGATAATGCCATTATGATTGCAACAAGCAGTATTATAATAATGGTAGCAGTACTTAAAAGTGTGCCGAGTGTAGTGGCACGCTTACCCACTTCGCCTGAGGGATCATTTTTTTCAAGATTAGTCTGAAATCGCTTGATGGCAATTTTTAAACCGCGGTTTATTATATATGCTGCAACAAATATTAATGCTATTCTAATGCCGCTGTCCAACAACCACGCTACTGTGTTATCTGCAAAATTATCCATAACATCTCCTTTGGATTTACTCCTGTGGTTGAATTATTCATTTGTTATATATCGTTACGAAGTAAATATCTATCGAACCAGCGTAAGCTTCGGTTTAAGAAGTCAAGTTGATGTTGTACGGTAGTGAGGCCATGCCCGGCGCCCGGATATAACACAAACTCAGTCTCAACTCCTGCATATTGCAATGCACGGTAAAGCTCCCATGCCTGGCCGGGATCTACCCGCCTGTCGTTTTCACCATGACCGATCAAAACCGGTGTGTCGGCATTGTGGATATGCGCGATCGGAGAACGGTCGAATACAAGATCAAAGTGATCATAGATGCGGAGATCCCAATGAACTAATGAAAACTCATGAACTGCATCGGTTGTTCCTGCGGAAGAAATCCGGTTGCTGGCACCGGCAAATGTTACGGCAACGGCAAACCGGTCGCTGTGTCGTGTCGCACCCCACGCAGAGAAATATCCCCCGTAGGATGCGCCGCCAATCCCGACGCGTTCCGGATCGACGAGTCCTTCATCGATAAGATAATCGATGCCGTCGAGTACGTCCTGAAATTCCTGACCGGCCAGGTCTCGATGATTAGCCATTGCGAACTCGACGCCCCGGCCGGTGCTTGCCCGGTAATTCGGGAAAAATACCATTACACCTCGTTGAGCGAGAATGTGTCCCCACCGGTTATAGGTAGTATTCCAACCATCAGTATAAGCCGCCTCGGGACCGCCATGAATCTGGGCAAGAAGCGGATATCGTTCTCCTTCCCGGTACTCTTTTGGTTTGAGGAGGAGTCCCTCTATTATCCAGCCATCCTCTGCTTCCCATTTTACGACGTCATACTCACCGAGCCATATATCGGCAAGTTCGGGATTTGTGTCTGTGTGACGCTCCATAACACCTGTTTCTATCGTTCCGGAATATACCTCATTCGGATGTTCGTGCGTACTTGCCGCAGTTGCTATAATATCGTTTTCACGCGAATAACTGAACGAAGAAAAGTTCGGCCCATCCATGAGAATCGGAGTCATCTCACCCCCATCTGCAGGTATCGATCGAGCGACGGTATGCTGACGTTCTTCCGAGGTAAATAATATCGATTCGTCATCCAACCAGGCCAACCACGTGACCGTACCCTCATATCCCTCTGTAATGTTTTGCGTTTCACGGTCATCAACCGATGCTATAAAAATACTTCCATCGGTCGGATCATTTAATGCGGTAGCACCCATATATGCGATACGTGAGCCGTCGGGTGACCAGGCCATTGTTCCCAGCTTCCCTTCTGTCTCAATAAATTTTTCCATTTCACCGCCCGTTGCCGGTAGAAAGTACATAGACGTAAACATAAACAGATAGTCGACATCGGGACGGTCGCTTGCCTGCACAATGAATTGACTTCCATCGGGCGACCATTCAAAATCCCATACCGCGAGATTTTCTTCATTGAGTAATTCAGATTCTTTTGTATCAACATCAATCACATGTAATCTGTGGAAGCGGTCTTCCTGATCGATAACTCGCTGCGTAAATCCTCTGTCGCGAGCATCCTGTTGTTCATCGGTCAGGGGCTCGATAGCGGTATATGCGATCTTTGTTCCGTCCGGCGACCAGGTGAAGTCACGAATCCCCGTCGGTGAGGATGTAAGCTGATAAGCTTCTCCTCCATAAGTAGGCAGCACATAGATTTGCGTTTGACTGTGGTGTTCCCTTCGCTGCGATAAAAAGGCAATATATGAACCATCCGGCGACCATTGCGGAGACCGGGAGGATATTCCGGTTTCTGAAAGCCGGCGTTTTTCATCTGTGGAACGATCCAGGAGCCAAATTGAAAATCGAGCGGGACCGGGTTCTTCATCGATTGAACGCGGCTCGCGTACATGATATACTATCCGCTCACCGTTCGGTGATAGTTCAACAGAGCCGGCAGATTTTAAACCGACTACTAATTCCGGTGTTAGTTCTTCATCTTGAGAGAAACCAAGAATAGGTAAAAATAAGAAGAGTACAATAAATTGTTTGCGCAACATTTCATTCTCCGGGATTTTAGTACAAATAATCGAAGCGTATCTTTCCAATTTAGGAAAATTCAAAGGTTATAGCAAACCTACAATAATTTTCGTATAATTTACATATGAAAATCGACGAAACTATCATACGGAATGCACTTCGTAATACCGTTGTACAAAAAAAGAAAGGTAAGCCAGAACAAACACGCGCGGCAGTGTTAATTCCTATAATTTCAACGAGCGACCGGCTCGAACTGCTGCTCACGCGACGTACCGACCGTGTGGAACATCACAAAAACCAAATATCGTTTCCGGGAGGTGCGGTCGATTCCGATGACAAATCTATAATCGATGCAGCACTTCGTGAAACGAAAGAGGAACTCGGCATCTTACCTGATGATATTGATGTAATAGGCATGATAGATGAAGTTACTACACCTTCCCGGTTTCTCATCACACCCATAGTCGGCATTCTTAATAAGCTCCCTCCTCTCACACTTAATACGATAGAGGTGAAGGATGCATTTACCGTTCCGTTATCATTCTTTGTTGATAGCAAAAATGTCCGTGTTGAAATGCTTGAATATGAGGGAATAAAACGGGAGGTATATTTCTATGAATACGGCGACAAAACTATTTGGGGAGTTACCGCGTATATGATTCAACTGCTTCTCCGG
>SKXH01000276.1 GCA_007128495.1 Bacteroidota bacterium | reverse complement strand
GGCTGAGCGGAAAGAAAGACAAATTAAAGCGCGTGGTGCAAGGAGGTATCTTGAAGATATAATACATGCAGAAAAGTCGTCCGGTTAGAGCGTAACGCTTTCAGCGTCAGACGCTGGCGCCGTGGCGCCAAGGTCGGCGGTTCTCCGCCGGTGGCGGATCAGCTTACGGCTGAAAATCCGCCCGCCCCGACAAGAAAGCAATTCTTTGCACCATACAAACCAACACCCCATTCCCCAAAATATTGCACACAAACGCAAAAAATAAATCATTTTATCAGCTAATCCTTCTTCTTTCGAGTGCTTTGTTTTGCAATAATTTGCTATTCTATTCAAAAAAACCTATCTTATAAAACATTAGTTCTTCACTACTCCTCAAGATTGCCATGGTACTTAATTTTCCTACATACCATGGGGTAACTCGCTGAATTTGAAAATATGTATGATTAAACAACCAAATATTATGTTTATTACACACAGACAGTTCACATCGGTTCTATTTCTGCCGTACCCTGCCTTGTAGAAATTTGACCTGTCTGCTTTTTATAATTATGAAATTATAACTGTTATGGAATTATGTATAAACGCAAAGGATGCAGCCCGTGCTATATCGGTTGCTCCGACTGAAATTAAAAACAATGCTATCTTAAAGATCGGCGAACGTTTGCACCGGGAGCGCGAGAGTATTAAGTCTGCAAACGAGCGTGACCTTGAACGGGCCCGGAAAAGCGGACTTGATCGTGTGTTGGTCGAACGGCTCCGGTTCGGCGATTCGAAGATCGACGGACGGATACGCTCACTGCGTACCATAGCCGAATTACCCGATCCGATCGGGCAGTATGATGACTTTGTTCAGCGGCCGAGCGGTCTCCGGGTCGGCAGAATGCGGATTCCCCTCGGAGTGATACTGATGATCTACGAGGCACGTCCGCATGTCACGGTAAATGCCGCTGCATTTTGTATTAAATCGGGGAATGCGGTCATTCTCAAAGGCGGGTCCGAAGTTCTTGAAACAAACAAGATTCTCGGTAAAATTATCACCGATGCACTGAAGGAATTCGACCTGCCGGTTAATGCGGTGCAAGTCATCTCTACCTCCGATCGATCTGTGGTTCAGGAATTACTAAAGCAGAACGATTATATCGATCTCGTGATACCGCGCGGCGGTGAAAAATTGATCCAGTATGTAAATGAAACATCGCGGATTCCGGTAATAAAACATTTCAAGGGTGTGTGTCATTGTTACGTCGAAAAATCAGCGGACGTAAATACCGCGCTCGATATTGTCATGGACAGCAAAATGCTGATGCCCGAAGTGTGCAATGCACTTGAAACGGTTCTTGTGCAGCGTACCGCCGCAAAAGAATTTTTACCGGTGCTCAAACGCGAAGCCGATACGGTTAACTTAAAACTCCGGGGATGCAAGGAAACGCGCTCTATTATCGATACCGATGAAGCGACCGAGGAAGATTGGTATACGGAATATCTCGATACCATCCTATCGGTTAAAGTTGTGGAGAATGTTGATGAAGCGATAGATCATATTGAGAAATACGGAAGCGGTCATACCGATACGATCGTGACTGAGAACATAAAAAATGCCGATCGATTTGTCAGCGCGGTGGATTCAAGCGTTGTGCTTGTGAATGCATCGACGATGTACAACGACGGCGAAGAGATCGGACTCGGTGCCGAGATCGGTATATCGACCGAAAAACTTCACGCACGCGGGCCGATGGGCTTGAAGGAATTAACGTCGTATAAGTTTGTTATCCGCGGCAACGGACATTGTAAAAAATCATAACGAAAGAATATAGATGAAAGAGATTACAGAATATTACCGGCAAGGTTTTCAAAAAGCTATAAATAAACGAAAGAATTTCAACGGGCGGAGGATCGGCTCGGAGTTGAAATTTCCCTTCGTCAAAGAGAATGGATATGCGGTCGAGCGGAACGATGTCGATGCATTGTGGCATTATCTCGGCACGAAGGGGTGGAAGGTAATCACCGATCCAACTACCGGACAACGGGTTGGTGCTGAGACACCGGGTGAATTGAATGACACCGTCGCACGCGCAGAAACCGGTCATTGTTTGATCGAATTTTCACTTGCGCATACCGGTAATCTTCACGACCTGCAAAAGATATACGATGAACTGCGCTCATCACTTGCTTCATTTTCCGACGGCTCCAATACGTACTTTCTTGCCGCCGGAATGCATCCACTCGAAAAAGCGGGCAAGCATCTGTTGACAAAGAAAAGCCGGAATCTCTTCTGGGATAAAATATTCGGTTCGAACCGGATCGTTCCTCCCGAAGAAGGTTCGGATGTGCATCTGTTTGCATTGAGTGCCGCTCATCAGGTACACATCGATGTCGGTCAGGATGAATCGGTCGATGCGGTAAACGTCCTCAATGGATTTGCGGGAGCGCAGATCGCCCTTACTGCAAACTCGAATATATGGCAAAATACAGTAGCGGAACAAGCACAATGTCTGGGTGAGTTATTCTGGGATTGGTGGCTCGGCGATCAACGGGATCGTGCAGGTGTACCCGAACGGCGGTTTGCTTCACTTGATGATTATGCAGATTGTATCGGTAACTTCTCGCCTGTATTTGTGCGGCGCGGCGATGAAGTGATAGGACTCCCGGATTATAAAACATTTAAAGAATATTACACCGGCAACGGTTCGGGAAAGGGGGAGAACGCGGACGGAGAAAAAATTGACCTTGAGCCGCATCCGGACGATATCTCATTGCACAATACATTTTTCTGGCATGATGCACGGATCTCAAGATATTTCACTATTGAGAACCGGCTCAACGATCAACAACCCTACACTGAAATGATCGTAATACCTGCGCTTACGTTAGGATTAATAGAAAATCTTAAGGAAGGAAGCGAGTATCTACGGCAATTCGACTGGGATACAATTCGTGCTATGCGGGATAATGCAATACATTACGGACTCGATGCATCGGTCGACGGAATACACGTATCGGATCTATGCAAAAATATGCTTGATATTGCAAAACGAGGGCTCGGCAGACGCGGACTCGGTGAAGAAAAGTATCTTGATGTATTATATGACCGTCTGGCCCGGAACGAAAATCCAGCAACAAAAGCGGCAGAACTTTTTAAAACAAAAGGGTTGGATTCGTATATTCAGGGTGTTCGTATATAATAACATTAAAACTATTTGATGATACAGCTAAATAACGTAACAAAAAAATATCCCGGAGACGTGATCGCTGTCGATAACGTTTCACTCGAAATAGAAAAGGGTGAGACGATCGTCTTCGTCGGTACGAGTGGGTGCGGTAAAACAACTACGTTGAAATTAATCAATCGTCTGATCGATCTTACTTCGGGCAGTATCACTATCGAAGGGAAGGATATTTCAGAAGTAGATAGTTATGCACTAAGGCGTACAATCGGATTTGTTATACAAAATGTCGGCTTATTTCCTCACTTCACGATTGAGCGTAATGTGGGGGTGGTACCGGAGCTGATCGGATGGGATAAAGAAAAAACACGGGAACGAACTGGTGAGCTGCTCACAATGGTCGGACTTGAACCGGAGGTTTTTGCGGATCGTTTTCCGGGTGAACTAAGCGGCGGTCAGCAGCAGCGCGTCGGGGTTGCACGTGCTCTTGCAGCCAATCCGGATGTAATTTTGATGGACGAACCATTCGGAGCGCTCGATCCTATCACGCGTGAAACGCTGCAAGATGAATTATCGCCGCTGTGGAATGACCTCGAGAAAACCGTTGTCTTTGTCACTCACGATATTTTTGAAGCGGTGAAAATCGGCGATAGGATTGCCGCAATGGATTCGGGGAAGATACTGCAGGTAGGGAAACCGTCTGAAGTTATTAAATATCCAAAAGATGAGACGGTCGCGTCGTTCTTTGCTCAGCACAGGTTTCAACTTGAATTATTAACGACACGAATTGAGCCAATTATTGAAGCGTATGACGAAAACCGTGTAAAAGATATTAAAGATAAAATAACGCTGCACCCGAACGATAGTTTGATCGATGCGATGGATGCTCTAAAATCCTCGAAAGATAATATTGTACCGGTGTTTGATACACAGAAAAAATATCTCGGAATAGTGAATCGTGCTTCGGTAACAAAAGAAATTTCGAATCTTATTGAGCAATAGTGAGATAAAACAATGTTAGAATTTGTTGTTCAAATGTATCCTGAAATACTCGACCGGACAGTCGAGCATATATATCTGGTTGCTATTGCGGTCGGTACGGCTTCACTCATATCAATACCGACGGGAATATTATTAACACGAAGCAAAACATTATCCGGACCGTTCATGGGAGTTGCAAGTGTGATACAAACTATTCCGAGTCTTGCATTGCTCGGGCTAATGATACCGCTTTTAGGTATCGGTGTCGGTGCAGCGCTCGTTGCATTGATTCTATACGCCTTACTTCCGATATTACGGAATACCTTTACCGGCATCAATGGAGTGGATAAAGCGGTCATAGAAGCGGGTCGGGGTATGGGAATGACCGACAAACAATTGTTGGTTAAGGTGCAGCTTCCGCTTGCCGTTCCGGTGATAATGGCAGGCGTTCGTACATCAACCGTGATATGTGTCGGTATTGCAACGTTGGTCGGTTTGATAGGTGCCGGAGGGTTGGGTATTCCTATTTTTCAGGGGATTGCTATGGTTCGTTCAGAGTTGATTCTTGCAGGGGCGATTCCCGCTGCACTGCTGGCGCTCTTGCTCGATTTTATTCTCGGTAAAGCCGAAAAGAAATTATCTCCCGGCAGAAAGGGTGTGCGATGATGAAACTAATAATGGGTATATTCATTTTCGGTATTTTGTTCGCCGGATGCGATGACGCAGATACGATCCGCATCGGTTCGAAAAATTTCACCGAACAGGTAATCATCGGTGAGATAATGGCTATATTGATCGAAGAAAATACCGATGTTCGTGTTGACCGGCGATTTAACCTTGCAGGTACGATGGTGTGTTTCAATTCGCTTCGTACCGGAGCGATCGATATATATGCCGAGTACACCGGTACCGCACTGGCGGTTATTCTTGATGAAGATCTGCGTACCGACCCTGATGAAGTATTCGAGTTTGTTGCTTCGGAATATCAGAAACGCTGGAATCTTCACTGGCTCGCGCCGTTCGGTTTTAATAATGCTTACACAATTACTATGCGCGAAAGCCAGGCCGACGAACTCGGCATTAAAACGGTCAGCGATTTGGTCGAGATAGCTCAGGAGATGACTGCGGGTTTCGATGCAGAATTTCTCAATCGCAGTGATGGATATCCGGGTTTGCGCGAACATTACGGTCTGGAATTCAAAGAGCGGCCGCGCCAGATGGATCCCGGACTTATGTATCAGGCAGCAGCCGATGGGCGGGTGGATGTGATATGCGGATTTGCAACCGATGGAAGAATCCCCGCTCTCGATCTCGTCATACTCGAAGACGATAAGGATTTTTTCCCGCCGTATCACGCTGCACCGGTAGTTCATAATACTGTTGTAGAGGATAGACCCGAAGTGATAGAGGTGCTCGACAAATTGCAAGGTTTGATCGATGACGAAACGATGCAATATTTAAACTTTGAAGTAGACGGTAAGGGGCGCAGACCTGCATCGGTTGCGCGTGAGTTTTTAACTGAACAAGGTTTGATTTAATTATATAACAAGGAGTTTTTATGCCAGATAATGTACAATCTGTATACGGAAAATTCGTGAGCAGCGGATATTATCAAAAGAATATGGGTGGATTGCGGGGGAAATATGATAACATACGAAAATATTGGGAAGATGAGATTACCCGGTTTGCAATACGACCGTTTCTTCTTGATACAATTCATGCCTGCTTGATGAGACTTGAACGGCTGCGCGTCGTCGATCTCGGATGCGGCAGCGGTCAGGGATATGAATTATTGACGACCATTAAGAAAGATGAGGTCGGTATCGATGCCCACGATCACGATATGCTGGGGCCGGATATGTTCGGTAATTATCTCGGAGTCGATATATCTCATGATATGGTAAAGCAGGCGGAGGGGATGTATTCCGCCAATGAAAAAGTCCGGTTTGCTCAAGCAGACCTCAACGAAGGCATCGGTGTTGTGAAAGAACATCCCGCATTCGATCTGTATTATAGTGCATATGGTTCGTTATCACATCTTGATGATGAAAAACTTGAGAACTTGCTTGTTGAAATAGCACACCATGCGCGTGATGGAAGTTTAGTCGTCGGCGACTGGCTCGGTAAATTTTCGTATGAATGGCCGTGTCATTGGGGACTCAAGCCCGAAGAATCATATAAAAGTTACACTATGTCGTGGATAAAAGATAACGCGCTGCACGAAGAGGTAGAAAGTTTCCCGATCCGTTATTGGGCTCGCGATGAACTTTTAGAACTATTTAAACGGGCGTCGAAACGGTCCGGTGTGAAAATCGAACCGTTGCGCTTTCTCGACCGATCGGTTTTTGTCGGGCGGCATATGGATACACGTCAGTATAATCCGCACGCGCAGCCGATTCGAAATTTTACAAACATGCTGCACGAAGATAATTTGCGTACGAATCTTGAGCATCTTCTTATTAATTATGTTCCGGTTGAAGGATTTGATGAGCAAAACAGATATTTTGAGAGACTGCAGGTGGCGTGGAATAATATCGTCCATTTCCTGATGGAACGGTTGTCTCCCCAGGCGAATGAAAATCTTTTACAACGATACTCTTCTGTAGACGAGCAAGTATTTTACATTCTAAAAACACTGGATCGAATTGTAGAGAATGTTCGATGGATTGAGTTCGGCGATCCGCGGGCAAATATAATCGAACCCCAGCTTGGATATGCTTTGCGGTCGCTTGAACTTGCTTTCCAGGAAGGCAAGGGGCATTCGCACGGATTATTGGGCGTGCTGAAGATTCATAAAAAGTAAAGTCATGATTATTACGCGGCAAAATGATTTCATCAGATCATTTTGCCGCCGGTACCAACCGCTTCACATTTCCCCGGCAAAGAGCACTACTCTGCTTGCAGCAACTCCGCGTACCATACCTTTTTTTTGACTTAAAAAAGTGGAAACTCACAACGAAAAATTATATATTTAAGTACTTGTAAAATTTAATCATACGGGAAATGAGTAAATTAGTTGCCATAGTCGGCAGACCGAATGTCGGTAAATCTACACTCTTTAATCGAATAGTACAGAGCCGAAAAGTAGTAGTTGATGATCAGCCCGGTGTAACACGCGATCGTATTTACGAAAATGCCAACTGGGCCGGTAAGACGTTTGTTCTTGTCGACACCGGAGGGTTTGTTCCTGCATCGGATGATGTATTTGAAAAAGCAATTCGAGAGCAGGCAGAAATTGCAATTCATCAGGCATCCGTGATCCTTTTTATGGTTGATGCGAAATCAGGGGTGACTCCACTTGATGCAGACCTCGCCGGGATATTGCGCAAGTCGAATAAGGAAATTCTTCTTCTTGTCAACAAAGTCGATGAAGCGGTACACGAATCCGAGGTGTCTCAATTTTATTCACTGGGCCTGGGTGAGCCGCTCTCATTATCGGCGTTAATGGGAAGGAATATCGGAGATCTGCTCGACAGGATCGTCGACCATATCCCCGAGAACGGGAAAATGGAAGATGAATCCGAACGATTGCATATTGCAATTATCGGCCGGCCGAATGTCGGAAAATCATCGCTCGTGAATTCTTTAATCGGTGCCGACCGGACCATTGTTACCGACATTCCGGGTACGACACGCGATTCAATAGACAGTACGCTCAAGTTCTATGGTGAAGAGATCGTGCTGATAGATACGGCGGGATTACGAAAAAAGAGCAAAGTAAAAGAATCGATTGAATTTTTTAGTACCGTTCGAACATTTGGCAGCATTGATCGTTGTCAGGTGGCTGTTTTGTTGATTGATGCACAGCAGGGGATATCTCACCAGGATCTTTCTATTATCGATGAAACTGTGAAAAGAAAAAAAGGTATACTTATCGCCGTCAATAAATGGGATTTAATTGAGAAAGACACAAATACGGCACGACAATTTGAACTGGCTATCAAAAAAGAACTCGGCACGAATTCATATATTCCGGTAGTATTTGTATCGGCAATCGAAAAGCAGCGTATAAGTAAAGTTATAGAAATCGCAAAAAGAATATTTCAAGAGCGAGGGAAAAAAATTCAAACATCGGTTTTAAATGATGTTATTGCCGATGCCGTTCGGGAAAATTCTCCGCCGGCCACCCGCGGAAGAGAAATATCCATTAAATATGCGACACAGGTAAAAAGGAATCCTCCGGTATTTGCACTCTTTTCCAACTATCCTAAACTGATACCGGATGCGTATCAACGTTATCTGGGAAAGAAACTGCGAGCCGCGTTTGGTTTTGAAGGAGTACCGATAACACTGGTTTTCAAAAAAAAGTAAAAAAATCTATGAAACTACAACCACGCATACTCGTTATCGGCGGACTTGCCGCCGGGCCGAGTGCCGCAAGCAAAGCAAAACGGGTTAACCCCGATGCCGAAGTCATTCTCATAGAGCGCACGCCGTATATCTCATACGGCATATGCGAGATACCGTATTACCTGACGGGTGAATATCAGGATGACCGGGATCTTGTCGTGTATTCACCCGAACGCTTGCAGCAGCATAAAAATGTAACGGTGTGGACACACACCGAGGTAGAACACATCGACCGGAATAATAATACCGTGCAGGTTAAGGATTTGATGAAAGGGGTTCGCCGGAAAGAAGAATATGACAGGTTGATTATAACGACGGGTTCGTCGCCGAGAATGCTTCCGTTTATGAAGCCCGATATGAATAACGTTTTTACTATAAAGGAACTTGGAAAGGCGTACGAGTTACACGATTTTCTCAAGAAACATAAACCACGCACGGCAATAATTATCGGCGGCGGATTTATCGGCCTTGAGATGGCTGAATCCTTTCGAAAGTTGGATATTGAAGTTACGGTGCTGCACCGCCATATCTATCCGTTCTCGCATATGGATAAACAAAGCGGAGATATTCTGGTGTCGGCTCTGCACGAGAACGGAGTACACTATGTTCCCAACAGTAATGTGAAAAGTTTCGGAGCGAACGCTGACGGGAATGTGAAAACGGTTGTAACAGAAAACGGTACATTCGATGCCGATCTTGTCATTGTTGCAGTCGGTGTTTATCCGAATACTTCGCTTGCACAAGATGCCGGTGTTGAGACCGGAACAACCGGTGCAATCAAAACGAATGAGCGGCAGCAGACAAATCTTGATGGAATATATGCCGCAGGCGATTGCTGCGAGGTGAAAAATTTAATTACACGTCGTCCGACGTATATACCTCTTGCGACTGTGGCAAGTAAAATGGCGTGGACGGCAGGTGAGAATGCGGCGGGCGGACGTGCTGCATTTAAGGGAGCTATCCGGAATATAGCAGTCAGGGTCTTTGAATATGAAATGAGCAGGGTAGGCCTTACGCAGAAGGAGGCCGAAGACACGGGATATAAAACAATTAGCGAAACCATTCAGGCACCATCCAGAATTCCGGGCATGCCGCATAATGCCCGATTGACAGTTACCTATTTGGCCGATAAAGAGACCGGCAGATTAATCGGTGCCACGCTTATCGGAAAAGACGGGGCAGCTCAAAGAGGAAACGTGCTCGCGGCGATGATCCAGCAAGAGAGTACTATCGCCGACGTAGCTGCACTCGATCTCATGTATGCTCCGCCGTTCAGTCCGTTATGGGATCCGTTATTGGTAGCAGCCAATCAAACACTGAAAAAACTGTAGGGACTATATGATAACATTACCGCAATACCCGAACTTACACCTTGTCGATCATCCGCTGTTAAAGCGGGACCTGTCGATCCTGCGAAATAAGAAAACATCGAATGTTGTATTCCGTACGATCCTTCATCGCGCAACCCGTATGATGGCTTATGAGGTATGCTCGAATCTTGATCTGACGGATACCGAAATCGAAACGCCGCTCGAAAAAACCACCGGGTATGTACTGACCGAAGAAGTCATACTGGTTCCGATCCTGCGGGCCGGCATTGGTATGGTCGACGGATTTTTAGATTTTCTACCCGATGCAAAAGTCGGTCACGTGGGTCTCTACCGGAATGAGGAGACGCTTGAACCGATCGATTACTATTCAAAATTTCCGAGTACGCTGGATAGCAGTCTCATATTCCTTCTCGATCCGATGTTGGCGACGGGCGGGAGTGCATCGGCGGCGATATCGTTTATTAAGGATAAAGGCGGCAGGCGTATACGGCTCATTAATCTGTTTGCTGCTCCCGAAGGAGTGAGAAAAGTTTCCGGAGCACACGACGATGTACAGATTTTTGCTGCTGCACTTGACCGGGAATTGAATGCAAGCGGTTTTATTTTACCCGGATTGGGCGACGCGGGAGACCGTGTTTTTGGCACCGATTAATGTGGTGCTTGACATTTGTTCAATAACCTGTATATTACATCACAGGTACTAGATTATTAATGATTTAGGGCATCAAAAATAAGAACTTTTAAGCCCGGCATTCTGTTTGAAATAGTGATCATATATGGTCAGCAAAACAATAAATAGCGCTTTACAATGGGCCGGCGTAGTAAACAAATCCGACGGGTTTGAAAACCGCTTTAAGAATCTCCTTGAAATGTGCCGGAATAATCTCCCATCGTGTGATGAGGAGTTGATAAAGAGGGCTTTCTTATTCGGCCTCGACGCGCATATCAACGATCTGCGCGAATCGGGAGAGCCGTACTTTTACCATGCCATTGAAGTTGCTATGATTCTCGCCCGTGAAATCCCGCTCGATGATGTAAGCGTTGCAAGCGCTCTGCTGCACGACGTTGTTGAAGATACCGAGTACGATCTTAAACATGTCCGCGAGGAGTTCGGCGATACCGTTGCAGATATCGTCGACGGCGCAACGAAGATCAGCGATATCTTTAAGAGTCACGAGATCACGCAGGCGGAAAACTATCGAAAGCTGCTACTCTCGATGGTCAACGATATACGGGTTATCATGCTGAAGTTTGCCGACCGCCTGCACAATATGCGAACGCTTGACCACCTTTCTCCGGAACGACAAAAACGTATAGCAAAAGAAACTTTAGATATCTACGCACCGTTCGCACATAGATTCGGATTGGCAAAAATAAAGTGGGAACTTGAAGACCTTTCCTTTAAGTATCTATACCCCAAAGAATACAATATGCTTGCAACACAGCTCAAAGAAAAACGGCGTGAGCGTGAGCAATACATAAACAAATTTACACAACCGATCGAAAAGCGGTTAATGGAAGATGGATTTAAGTTTGAAATTATCGGGCGGGTGAAACATTTATGGAGCATTTATAATAAGATACGGAAGCGAAATAAATCACTCGATGATCTATACGACCTTTTCGCCGTTCGTATTGTCATCGATACGGATAATAATAATGACTGCTTTCAGGTATACGGTATTGTATCTGAAGTTTACATCCCCATTCCCGAACGGTTTAAGAATTATATCTCGGTCCCGAAAAAAAACGGCTATCAATCTATACATACAACGGTCGTCGGCCCCGAGGGCCGGATGGTTGAAGTTCAGATACGCACGCGCAATATGCACGAGATAGCCGAGAAAGGTGTTGCCGCACACTGGAAGTACAAAGATCAGGCATCGGTGGTCGATTCGGAAATGGAACAGTGGGTGAACTGGGTTCGAGAGGTGTTCGAAAATTCATCTGAAAACGATGCTCCTGCCCAGCAGCTTCTCGAGAGTTTTAAGTTAAATCTTTACCAGAACGAGATTTATGTCTTTACACCGAACGGTGATCTTCGCATATTACCGAAAGGATCGACACCGGTCGATTTTGCCTTCGATATTCACACGAAGGTAGGTTTGCATTGTATTGGTGCAAAAGTAAACGGTAGAATCGTACCGCTCAGTACGGTTCTGCAAAGCGGTGATCAGATTGAGATCATTACATCGAAGAATCAAACTCCGAATCTGGATTGGGAACAGTTTGTCGTTACACACAAAGCGAAATCACAAATCAGACGCTGGCGGAATGAAGAGGAAAGAAAAGAAATAGCGCACGGGAAAGACCTGTGGCAGAAAAAAATGAAAAAGATGAAGATGCACATTAATGAAGATGAATTGCTCAAACATGTTCAAGCGTTGAAATATAACAATCTGCCGCAATTTTACCACGATCTGACAAAGAATCCGGATCTGATCGATGATCACGCGGAGTGGATATACGACCGGATGAGGCACCCGAAGGGCGCCGAGCCGGAAGAGACCGATGAACTTCCGGAGAATTTATTCTCGAGGTTTGTAAAATCGGCACGGGATACACTCGGCGGTATTTCTATTTACGGTAAAGAAGACAGTTATTTACATAATTATGCAAAATGCTGCAACCCGATCCCGGGCGATGGTATCATCGGATACATAACGACCGGAAGCGGGATAAAAATACATAGAAAAAATTGTAAAAATGTATCACAATTGTATTTACGCAATGAGGATCGGATCGTCGACGTTGATTGGCCGGTGAGTAACAATCAGAAATTCATTGTCGGTATCAAGATCTACGGTGATGATCGACCCGGATTAATTACCGAGATTTCACAGGCGATCTTTAATATAAAACAAACCAATATACGTAGTGTGAATTCCGAAGCGAAAGAAAAGAATTTTGAAGGTGTGTTGATCCTCGAGGTGCAGGACCTCGATCATTTAAATGCGATAATCGAGAAGGTAAAGAAGGTGCGTAATGTCAAATCAGTTCAACGGTTTGAGGAATAAATAGCACTCATAGTTCAGGAGCTTGGCTGATGGAGAATCTGAAAAGTAAAACATACACTAAAAAAGATGTTGCAAAACGCGTAGCGGAGCTACGGGATGAAAAAGTATATATAGCCGAACAATGGACCGATGCAATCTTTGCTGCATTGCGTGAAACAATGATGCAGGCCGATCCCGAATTGCGTATCGAGATCCGTGATTTCGGTGTTTTCGAGGTGAAAATGACCAAATCGAAACCGAAAGCGCGTAATCCGAGAACCGGTGAAACTATATTCGTACCGCCGCGGAGAAAAACGCACTTTAAGCCGAGTAAGTTGTTGAAGAACTTTTTGCAGCAACCTATCAATATTGAAAAATATTCCGATGACGGTGATCAAGAGATTTCCGTCTCAGGTGAACATAAAGACGTCGATGATAATAAATCCGGGAAAGATGATAGCGTATTGTGAGCGACACTGAACCGAAACGAGCACTGGGAATAGATTTTGGAAGCCGTCGCATCGGTCTGGCGGTAAGCGATCAATCCCGGACGCTTGCAACCGGATACACAACAATTGAAAATAACGATGAAGCACCCGGGAACATAGCCCGGATAGTTGATGAGAAAAAAATAGATGTGATTGTTTTCGGATTACCTGTTTCCATTGAAGGAGGTGATACTCGAAAAGCGAAAGAAGTAAAACGGTTTGCCGCTGACGTTGAAAAAGAGGTGAGCGTTCCGATTGTATTTCACGATGAAAGCTTTACGTCACGGGATGCAATGGAAACTATGATCGCGATGAACACCAAAAGAAAACAGCGGCGCGATAAGGGGAGAATCGATAGTATGGCGGCAGCGCTTATCCTGCAGTCATATCTCGACACGGAACAACATAAGTCTGATAGACCATAACACGGGAGGGTGTTACAGTGAATTACCGCGATATTGATCAGATGATAGATCAAGGCGAGGGAGCGCGTACCGAATTTAAACGAAAAATTTCCTCACCCAGAAAAATCGCACGTACAATGATATCGTTTGCGAACAGCGGCGGCGGAATTATTCTGTTCGGAGTCGATGATGACGGAACCATCGTCGGTGTGGAAAGCGAAAAAACAGAAGTTGAATTTATCCGTACGGCGGGAATGATATTTGCCGATCCGCCGGTAGTACCGGTTATAGAGATCATACCCTATCGAGGCAAGGATGTAATAGCAGCGATCATCGAGGAAAGTAAAAATAAGCCGCATTATTACACAAATAAAGATAACGGTGAAAATCATCCGGCCGACCGCGTGTATATACGGGTAAAAGATAGATCTATCGTCGCAAGCAATGAGATGGTCAACATAATGCACGAACAAAATCCGAAAGCGGAACCGATGACAATAACGATCGGCACCATCGAGCGCAGATTGTTTGATTATCTTGAACAAAACGACCGGATAACGCTCGCAACTTTTATGCAGCTTGTAAATATATCCGAGCGACGGGCATCTCGAATTTTTGTGAATCTTGTGCGTGCCGGTATCTTACAAATACACACGGATGAAAACGAAGAGTATTATACTACAGCCGGGTAGTCGACTCCCTGTCATAATAGAGCCGTACCAGATCGAACAAAACAATTCCATACGCAACCGCTACATTAAGAGATTGCTTGGTACCGTACATCGGTATCTCGATTGCCCGATCAACATACTCGAGAATATTATCGGAAATACCGGTGATTTCATTACCAACGACAATACAGGCGGGAAATACGTCGGGGGTGAGCTTGTAGTACGGAATGCTTTCTGACGTGTGCTCGAGCGCCAGAATGGAAACATTTGCCTTTTTGAGTTGTTGTAATATGAAGGTAGGATCTTTGGCATATTCCCAGGGTACCGATTCAATCGCTCCGAGCGCGGTTTTCCTGACCTCATCCTTCTCCGGTGTTGGGGTGAATCCTGTAATGAAGAGTTTTCGCAGGAATGCCCCGTCAGATGATCTGAATATTGAGCCGACATTGTACATGCTGCGAATGTTATCGAGCATTGTATAAAGAGGCATCCGCTCGGTGCGATCGAGCGAATCGGGCTTCAGGCGGTTCTCGGATATCTCCGAATGCGATAGTTTGCGTATACGGTTCATTATTGTAAATATAATAAAAAAACCGTATATTATAAATCTTTGAAAAATCGCGACTGGAGATTGAAAAATTTGATTATTGCGATCGATGGGACAGCAGGATCCGGGAAAAGCACGACGGCACGACTGGTTGCCAGAAAATTAAACTTTTTACACATAGATACCGGAGCGATGTACCGTGCCGCTGCATACGCCGTGTTAAAGAATAATATAGACCCGGACGACAAAAGTACCGTAGAGGAGCTGGTCGAAGGGCTGAAAATCCGGCTGCAGCAAAACGATGAGATTCAGGTGCTACTCAATGATAAACCCGTTACGGATAAAATTCGATCACCTGAAGTTACCGCAATTGTCAGTACGGTAAGCTCATACGACGGTGTCCGCCGGAAGTTGGTGAAAGAACAGCGCGAGATGGGGAAGGCGAGAGACGTCGTGCTCGAAGGACGGGATATCGGTACGGTGGTTTTCCCGGAGGCAGATGTAAAATTATTTTTTATTGCAGATATTGAAGAGCGGGTCAGGCGGCGATGCCACGATATGATAGAACAAGGTGAAAAGGTCGATTTCGATACGTTGTTGACAGACATTAAATCGCGCGACCGGCTCGATTCGACACGGAAAGCGAGTCCATTAAAGAAAGCTGAGGATGCGATCACAATCGATACGTCGAATTTAACGATCGATGAACAGGTTGAAAAAGTGTTGTCGCTAATATCGAAAAAACAAAGTGATAAACCATCAGTGAAAGAGTGATTATGTATAAAGTGACGGTAGATACCAGTTCCGGATTTTGCTGGGGGGTAATTCGAACGATAGATATTGCAGAGCACGAACTGCAAAACAAAGGGAATTTGTATTCACTTGGCGATATTATACATAACCCCAATGAAACCGAACGACTGGGTGAAAAAGGACTCCATGCGATATCCGTCGATGAATTGAAGGATATGAAAGGTGCTCGCGTTCTTATTCGTGCCCACGGTGAACCGTCATCGACCTATCAAATCGCCCGTGAAAATAATATAGAGATAATCGATGCGACATGTCCCGTCGTAACCAAAGTACAGGAGCGCATCAGAAAATTTTACGATGCCGGTTATCAGATCGTTATCTTCGGTAAAAAAGAACATGCCGAGGTGATCGGACTTGTCGGCCAGACCAACGGCGAAGCTGTTGTTATACGGTCGATGGATGATATTGATAAAATAGATTTGAGCCGCAAGACCGTTCTGTTCTCGCAGACAACGATGGATAAGCCGGAATTTCACCGGCTGAAAGACGTATTGCAGAAAAAGATCGATGAATTGATCGTTGCCAGTATGGAGGATGAAGCGGTTGATTTTCTTGCTAAAGATACAATCTGCGGACAGGTATCGGGGCGTGATAAGAAACTGAAACAATTCGCCGCCGATAATGATGTTATTGTGTTCGTCGCGGGTAAAAAAAGTTCGAACGGAAAAGTTTTATTCAATATTTGCAAGGATACCAATCCGCGCACATATTTTGTCGAGAATGAATCTGAAATTGATTTCAGCTGGTTCGATGGCGCCGAAACGATCGGCGTTACCGGCGCTACATCGACCCCGCAATGGCTTATGGAAAAAGTAAAATCGTATATTGAGCATGAAACCATAGAAGTTTAATTTAATCCACTAAACCAATAACCACTAATAAACTAACAAAAAATATCCCGCAGTCGAGGGATATTGCAGCAGGAGGATTCTTAATGGTAGAAGAATCAAAAACAAATACCTTAAACAATTTGCACGATACCGAATATACACAGGAGGAATTTGAAGAACTCGAAAAGATGTATGAAGGTACCTTAAACAAGATCTCCGAAGGGGAGATCATCAAAGGTAAAGTCATACAGATCCGGGATGATAGTATTGCAGTAGATATTGGATTCAAATCCGAAGGACTCATTCCAAAGACTGAATTCACCAATCCCGAAGAAATCAGCGTTGGCGATGAGATCGAGGTTGTCCTCGAAACGGTTGAGGATCCCGACGGGCAGCTGGTTCTGTCACGAAAACGGGCCGATTATATTCGCGCGTGGGAGCGTGTGCTTGAAGCGTACGATAAAGGCGAAGTGCTCCAGGGTAAATGCGTTCGACGGATCAAAGGCGGTATTGTTGTCGATTTATACGGGATCGATGCATTCTTGCCGGGCTCACAGATCGATATCCGCCCCGTCCGCGATTTCGATCAATACATCGGTCAAACAATGGATTTCAAATTGGTTAAAGTAAATCATCCGTTTGAAAATGTTGTTGTATCGCATAAAGTTCTCATTGAAGAGGAAATATCCGGTCAGAGAAAAGCGATTCTCGAGGGACTCGAAAAGGGGCAGATCCTCGAAGGTCACGTGAAAGCTATTACCGACTTCGGTGTTTTCGTTGATCTCGGCGGTGTCGATGGTCTTATTCACATTACCGACCTGTCATGGGGACGAATCAATCATCCATCTGAGATCGTTAAACTCGACCAGACTATAAACGTCGTGGTACTCGACTTCGACGATGAAAAGAAGCGCATATCTCTCGGTTATAAACAATTGCAGCCGCATCCATGGGAGAATATCGATGAGCGGTATCCTGTCGGCACCAAAGTTACCGGCAAGGTTGTTTCGCTTACCGATTACGGCGCGTTTATCGAAATTGAAAAAGGCATAGAAGGATTGATCCATATCTCGGAGATGAGCTGGACCCAGCACATCAAACATCCCTCGCAGGTTGTTTCAATGGGGCAGATGATCGAAGCGGTTATTCTCAATCTCGATGTAGCGGAAAAGAAAATTTCACTCGGTATCAAGCAGCTTGAACCGGATCCATGGCAAGACCTCCTGCAAAAATATCCGGTCGGTTCCAAGCATACGGGCACGGTACGAAACCTTACCAACTTCGGCATATTTGTCGAATTGGAGGAAGGTGTCGACGGCTTGATCCACATTTCCGATCTTTCATGGACGAAAAAAATACGGCACCCCGGTGAAGTCGTTAAAAAAGGCGACCAAATCGAGGTTGTTATTCTCAATATCGATGTTGAACAACGCCGCATCTCGCTCGGTCATAAACAGGTAGATGAGAATCCGTGGGATCGATTCGAGGAAGAATATAAAGTCGGTACGGAAACCGAAGGTGTCGTCACCCGTATAATCGATAAAGGGTTAATTGTAGAACTGCCGCTCGGCGTGGATGCATTTGTACCGGCGTCGCAACTTTCACAGGAACCGATTAAGAACCTGCAGGAAGCATTTGAGCCGGGCAAGAAACTTCCGCTGAAGGTGGTTGAGTTCGATAAAGAAAGCAAAAAAATAGTACTTTCGCTTATTGAGTATCTCAAAGACAAAGAGAAGGAAGAGGTTGATAAATATACGAAAGACCTTAATATCGATTCGATCACCGTCGGTGAACTTTCGGACGAATCGAAGCCGGAACAAGAAGCCGACGATACGAGAGCGGAACTTGAGGCACGTTTAGCGGAAGAACCTACACCGGAAGAAAAACCTGAAACAAAAGACGAAACAACACAATCAGATACTGAAGATACGTCTGATAAAGACGAGACATCCGGTGACGAAGGTGAACGGGATAAACAGGATGTTTCCGGCGAGAAGAAAGAGTCGGATAGTGAAGAGCAGGCAGATGATCAATCAAACAGTGAAGAAACGGTTAACGAAGAAAATAAACAGTCGAATTAAAACTTCGACGAACAATTAATTAATCAAGAGTTGTCTGCTCCATATGAAACATTATGAAGCGGCAACTCTTTTTATTATTTATGAAAAAAGCGGTTTTCCATACACTCGGCTGCAAGTTAAATTACGCTGAAACTTCGTCGTTTATGCGGCAGTTTCGCGAACAAGGATTTGTTGTGTCCGATACAATAACACAGCGGGCGAACGTCTGTGTTATTAACACCTGCACCGTTACCGAAAAAGCAGATCGCGAGTGCCGACAGATCGTACGCCGCGCATTACGCTATTCACCGGATGCGTATGTTATTGTTGTCGGATGTTATGCCCAGCTTGCCGCCGAAGTGATAGCATCGATCGAAGGGGTCGATCTGGTGCTCGGCTCATCGGAGAAATTCGCCATATTCGATTATGCCGCTGAGAATTTCCGTAAAGAAATGACACCCCGTGTTTATGTTTCACCGGTCGACGAGGCAAGCGGATTCGGTCCGGGTTATTCATTTGACGAGGGAAGAAGAACACGGGCATTCCTTAAAGTACAGGACGGCTGCGATTATTCCTGTTCGTTTTGTACCATCCCCCTTGCGCGGGGCGGAAGCCGCAGTCAATCCATAGAAGAATCGGTGCGTCAGGCAGAGATGCTGGTTGCAGAAGGTTTTAAAGAGATCGTTCTCACCGGCATCAATGTCGGCGATTATGGCAGTAAAGAGGACACATCGTTGCTCGACCTTCTCGACAAACTCGTGCGTGTACCGGATCTCCACCGTTTACGGATCAGCTCGATTGAACCGAACCTGATCACCGATGAACTTCTCAATTTCTGGATTTCGTCCGATGTGCTTGTACCTCATTTTCATATTCCGCTGCAAAGCGGGAGCGATGAAATACTGCGGCAGATGCGCCGTCGATACATGAGCGGATATTACCGGAACCTGGTCTATAAAATTCGTGAACGAGCACCGGATGCATGCATCGGGGTTGATGTCATTGCAGGTTTTCCCGGAGAAACACCGGAACATTTTGAAGAGACATATCGCTTTTTAGTCGATTTACCGGTAAGCTACTTACACGTGTTCTCCTACTCCGAGCGAGAGAATACACCGGCAATGCACTATGAAGGAAAAATCTCTCCGGCAGAACGTACGCGGAGAACAAAAATGCTTCGTATTTTAAGCGAGAAAAAACGAAGAGCGTTCATCGAACGGTTTATAGATAATGAGGTCTCGGTCTTGTTTGAAGAATCTATCAAAAATGATTACATTACAGGACTCACAAGAGAATATCTCCGCGTGGCAGTACCCTATCGTGAAGGTATCGAAAACAGCGAAGCAACGGTCCGGATAACATCGTTAAACGGTGAAGTTGCATATGGTGAGATTGTTCAGTGGGGCACTCATGTTATACAAGGGAATGGCTCCGGGAAATCATACCGGTTACCGGTGATACAATAAACCTATGAAAAATTCATATTTAAGTTTTATTTCAAGTGTATTGATTGTTCTTGTAATATTTTTTACAGGTCACAATCTCAACGCCCAGGATTCGGCTCCTTTCGCTTCGGGACGAACATTTTTAGATGAGCGATTGGCGGATTACAACTCAACCCCCCGGCAGCATGAAAGCAGAAAAAGCGTGGCACGGGCGACAATATATTCATTGATCGTTCCCGGTATGGGTGAATTGTATGCAGATAATTTCTCGACAGGCAAATACCTTCTCGGAAGCGAGATCACGTTATGGCTGACGGTATATGGTTTTCATTCATATGGGAACTGGATCAGAAACGATGCGGAGTCATTTGCCGCCGTGCATGCAAACACAGATTGGTCGGGGAAAGACGATCAATTTTTCGTGAATGTGGGTAATTTCAATTCATGGCAAGAATATAACGAAAAGAAAATGCGGGACCGCGATATCGGAGCAATATATACCGATGATGCATATTCGTGGAATTGGGAGTCGGATGAAAAACGGCGTGAATTCAGGGATATGCGCGTTCGCAGCGATCAAATGCTCAATGCAGTAAAATTCGTCGGTGCTGCCATCGTTGCAAATCATATTATCAGTGCGATCATTGCCGGTAATTCGGCCTCGCGGTATAATGATCGTCTCGATAACCCGGCAGGGGCATCAAACTGGTCGTTTGGTGTCGTGCCACATCAATATGGATTCGTAGCAGGAATACAACATACCTTTTAATCCACACACATGGAAGATCCGGCACACGATTCTTCACGACGTTTAAAACTTCTTATCGAATATGACGGAACAGACT
>SKXH01000259.1 GCA_007128495.1 Bacteroidota bacterium | reverse complement strand
TCTCAGTTGTGAGGTTTTCAATAAAATAGCTTCCGGCAAGCGGATCGATAGTGTTTGTTACACCCGTCTCATAGGCAAGTATTTGCTGCGTGCGGAGAGCGATCGTCACCGCTTTTTCAGATGGCAATGCAAGTGTTTCATCCATTGAATTTGTGTGGAGCGATTGGGTACCACCGAGAACGCCGGCGAGTGCTTCGAATGCAGTTCGCATAATATTGTTTTCCGGTTGTTGGGCTGTTAACGAGCAGCCGGCAGTTTGCGTATGAAAACGCAGTGTCCACGATTTAGGATTCTTTGCTCCGTATTTTTCGCGCATTCGCTTTGCATAGATACGGCGTGCAGCGCGGTACTTTGCAATTTCCTCAAAGAAATCAATATGTGAATTGAAGAAGAATGATAAGCGGGGTGCGAAATCGTCAATATTCATACCAGCTTCAAGTGCGGCCTCAACATACGCAAAACCGTCGGCGAGTGTAAAGGCAAGTTCCTGCACCGCGGTCGATCCCGCCTCCCGTATATGATAACCGCTTATCGAAATCGGATTCCACTGCGGCATTTCATCTCTACAGTATTTAAACATATCGACGATAATCCGCATTGACGGTTCGGGCGGATATATCCACTCTTTCTGTGCGATGTATTCTTTCAGCATATCGTTTTGTATGGTGCCGCGCAGTTTATCCGGACTAACCCCCTGTTTCTCTGCTACCGCGACATAATATGCAAGCAGCATAGCGGCAGGTGCATTGATCGTCATCGACGTCGATACTTTATCGAGCGGTATGCCTTTAAACAATATTTCCATATCAGCGAGGGATGAAACGGCAACGCCGCAAATGCCAACCTCACCTTCCGAGAGCGGATCGTCGGCATCGCGCCCCATGAGTGTGGGCAGGTCGAATGCAACCGATAGACCGGTCTGGCCATGTTTTAGCAGATACTGATACCGCTCATTGGTATCTTCAGGCGTACCGAAACCGGCAAACTGCCGCATCGTCCACATACGCCCGCGATACATTGTTTTATGAATCCCGCGTGTATACGGATATTCACCCGGCAATCCAATATCTTTTACCGGATCGATGTGTTCTACATCATCCGGTCCATACAACAGTTTTATTTCCTCACCGCTAACCGTTGTAAATTTGTACGGACGCACCGGCATTTGCTGTACTTCCTTTTCCCACTTCTTTTTGTGATCTTTGTACTGTCCGTTTGAATGTAATTTACTCATAATTATTCCACTCTACTGTTATGGGACATGTTTTTTATGTTCTACCAAATTTTTTATCAAGTTCATCGACACTCAGCTTTATAACGACGGGTCGGCCATGCGGACATACATACGGCATTTCGGTTGCAAACAACTGATCTATCAGATCACGCATTTCCTCGTCGGTCAACGAATCACCGGACTTAATTGCCGTTTTACACGCGAATGATTTTGCAAGGTTATCGCGTACGTCGATTTGTGCCCCCATATTCGATCGATATTCATCAAGAACTTTTTTTAGTATATTGTGTTCATATCCGGGACGTACATCGGCCGGTATCCCCTCGATTATAACGGTATTCTTACTGAAAATTTTCAGATCGAAACCGAGTGTATCTAATAACGGCTGTATTTCTTTTACAAGTTCCACTTCAGCATGGCCGAGCTCCGCTGTTTCGGGAAAGAGCAATTGCTGCGATGAGGGATTCTCTGTCGTAAAGCGTTTCAATGCCCGCTCATATAATATCCGTTCGTGGGCAACATGCTGATCTATTATCATTAATCCCGACCGTATCTGAGCGAGAATATATTTGTTGTGCAATTGATAAATAAGACCCGACTCGGTACTACTCTCCTGTTTAGTTTGTTCTGGTTCGGGCTCATAATATCTATCCGTTCCCTCTGATTTACGCTGCGGTGTTTTGAAGCTGTCCCGTTGAAACAAATTCAAATCTGTTCTGTTCTGTTCGCCGGGTCTTCTCTCTTCAATTAATTCACCCGTTTGCGGATTGACGCGCAGCATATGTAACGTCGATTGCTGCCGGTTGTGAGATGCCGGTATATGCTCATCCGGACCTGCCGCATCACCCATCGACAATGAAGGCATCATATCGTTCTCAGCAAGCGTTTTTCTGACGACCGATGTGACAATACCATAAACACTTCGTTCGTTATCAAATTTTGCCTCCAGTTTCGAAGGATGTATGTTCACATCGATATGTGAAGGATCGACATCGAGGAACAGCACATAAAACGGATAACTCCCTTTGATAAGCAGGTGTTCGTAAGCACGGTACACCGCGTGATTTATAGCCCGGTTTACAATGTAGCGCCGGTTAAGAAATAGAAATTGTTCATTACGGGTTCGCCGTGAAAATTCCGGCTTTGCAAGGAAACCATAAACGGTAAGATAATCTGTTTCCTCATTACATTCCATTAACCCTTCACTCAACTCTTCCCCGAATAATTCACCAATACGTGTGAACAAATCGGATTGATGGACTGAAAAAACCGTGTCGTCATCGCTGATAAACGTAAAGGCAATATCGGGGTATGATAGAGCCGCTCTCTGTATTGTTTCGAGAATGTGTTTGAATTCCGTTGCATTTGTTTTCAGGAAATTACGCCGAGCGGGAGTATTATAAAATAAATTCTTAACGGTGATGGTTGTACCGGGCTCCATACCGCATGGTTCGGGATCGTGTTTCACCCCGCCTTCAACCTTCATACTGAGACCGACAGCTTCATCGGCGGTTCGTGATTTTATTTCCACCTGCGCTATAGCCGCAATTGAGGCAAGCGCTTCACCACGAAAGCCGAGCGTTTTAATATTTTCAAGATCGTCGTATGATTTTATTTTACTCGTCGCGTGCCGTTCGAATGCAACATCTAAATCTGCCGGTGAAAAACCGTTGCCATCATCTGCAATTTTGATGAGTGTTTTTCCACTATCTTTAATGGTGATTACAATATTTCGTGCGCCGGCATCGATTGAATTCTCAACGACTTCCTTTACGACTGAAGCGGGGCGTTGTATCACTTCGCCGGCAGCGATCTTACTTGCAATATTGTCAGGAAGAATTTGTATTGACTGTTTCATTTGTAACAAAGTATTCTATATTACTCCTGCCAGTGCAAGGTACATATAAATAACCAGTGCGAGTATAGCAAGATAAATAAATACCGGGCGCCGCCGCGTTCGTTTTCGCTGACCTTTAAATTTGACGTTGAGGCGCCACCGGCGTCTATTCTCTTCATCCTCCTCGGGTTTATAATAGCGAGGAGTGTAATCAAAACTGCGGTATGATGGTTTCCGCATGAACATAATTACGTCCCTCCTTTTTTGGTAACTCCAATACCGGGTTTATCCGGAAGAATCAATCTGCCGTCCTCGACAGTCACACCCTCAAACGGATCGTTCGTAATGAGCAGATTACCGTCGAGATCCGCATAATCCAGCAGCGGCGATAATTGTGCCGCAGCGCTAATTGCGACAGAACTTTCGACCATACATCCCATCATTACTTTCATTTGCATTGATTTTGCTGTGTAAATCATTTTCAAAGCCGCGTTAAGTCCGCCGCATTTCATTAGCTTAATGTTAATCCCGTCGAAAGCCCCCCTCACTTTAGGAACATCATACAAGGTGACAACGTTCTCATCCGCAATAACGGGAAGTGACGCCCGTTCGAGCAGCCACGCGGTGTCGAGCAGTTGGTCTGCAGGCATCGGTTGTTCGACAAACTCCACACCGTTTTTCGCAAGCCATAAAATTTTCTCAAGCGCAATTTCCCGTACCGACCATCCCTCATTTGCATCGACACACAGTACTTTATCGGTCTCAGAACGAACGGCATTCAGGATCTCCTCATCATTATCCCCGCCGAGTTTGATCTTGAGCAAAGGATATTGTTCCGCCTCCCTTACCTTTTTTTTGATTTTTTCGGTCGAATCAATTCCTATTGTAAACGTTGTCAGCGGTGCATCATCCGGGTGTAGGCCCCACATTCTATAGAGTGGTACTCCAAGCGCTTTCCCTACCCAATCGTGCATTGCCATATCAACGGCTGTACGTGCAGAATAATCTTTTTGCGATAATGATTCAAGATACCGAACATTCCGCTCAATCAGAAATGGATTGCTTATTTTATCGCCTTCAACTTTTTTTATGAATTCGATCACGGTATCGGTAGTTTCACCGTAACGATTTGATGGAGACGCCTCTCCATATCCCGTTATTCCATCATGTTCGAGTTCAACAAAAACAACGGTCGACACATCGCTTGATTCGCGGGCTATGGTAAATGTATGCCGCAATTTAAGATCATAAGTATGATAACGAAGTTTCACGATATGTCCCTTTCAATCTGGAATAGTGCATCAACGAACATCTGTCGGTCAAACGGCTGCAGGTCTTCGAGTTTCTCGCCGACACCGATGAACCGCACCGGTATTTTCAACTCGCGCGTGATAGCAAAGACGATTCCGCCCTTTGCGGTACCGTCAAGCTTTGTAACAACAAGACCGGTAATCCCCACCGATTCATTAAACATGCGCGCCTGTTGGATAGCATTCTGTCCGGTCGAACCATCGACAACAAGCAATACTTCGTGAGGCGCCTCATCATCCAGTTTCTTCATAACACGTTTAATTTTTTTCAACTCTTCCATCAAGTTGACCCGTGTATGCAATCGACCGGCTGTATCGATAATAACAACATTTGCATCACGCGATCTCGCCGCTGCGATAGTATCATACGCCACCGATGCCGGATCTGCGCCGTGCGCCTGACTGATAATATCGACCCCTGCCCGCTTGGCCCAAATATCCAGTTGTTCGTTCGCTGCAGCACGGTATGTATCTGCGGCGCCTATCATTACCGAATACGCTTCATTTTTATAATGATGCGCAAGCTTGCCTATGGTCGTTGTTTTTCCGACTCCGTTTACTCCGACGACCATAATAATATACGGTTTTTTATCACGCGGTATCGCGAACGGATTTGCTCCCGGATCTTCTTCGCCGCCGATAAGCATCTGCATTTCATCGCGTATTAAATTATCGAGTTCTTCGGTTGTATTATATTTCTCACTTGAAACCCGTTCTCGAATACGCTCAACAATCGTTAACGATGTATCAACACCCACGTCGCCGCCAATTAATATTTCTTCAATTTGTTCGAGCGTGTCTTCGTCGATCGTACCTTTCGCTTTGACCAAACGATTGATCTTACCAACCACTTCATCGTGAGTCTTGCTCAATCCCTCCGAAAGACGCGAGAAAGAGATCTTTTTAAACCAATTCATGCACTGTGTTCCTGTCTATGTGATTCAACAACCTTACCTGCTTCAATAAATCGTAGTGTATACGAAACGGTCGAGGCCGCCAGCATAAATACGCTGAGAAATTTTAAAATCATAGTAATTGTTTCTAATCCTTCAACCGGTAACAAAACGATAAAAACGGTAACAGCAATAACCGTTACCGCCCACTTTCCCCAGTTATTTGACGGAAATAAGACTCCGTACTTTGATTTAATATAAATACCCGCCAGAATAATTAAAACGTCCCTGCCTAAAATTATTCCGACAAACCACAACGGTAATTCACAGGTAATTGCAAGTACCAGAACAATAGCACCCACAGCTATTTTATCGGCAAGCGGATCGAGTAACTTTCCTTCTTCGGTAATTTCATTCCGTGCACGGGCAACTATTCCATCGAGGGAGTCGGTTATGATCGCTATTGCGATAAGAACCAAAGCACCCCAGCGTGCAGCGTCTCCTTCCTGCACCAGTAAATATATTATGGGTATTGTAAGGACGATCCGGCTTATACTGATCATATTCGAAAGCGTCCATAGATTATGCTTTGCAAATAATGCTGAATCGGTGGATTTTGTCATACTTCGTATTCTTCCTTTGTAGTTTCCATATCGATCGGAACGGGATAATCACCACTGAAACACGCTGTACAGTATCCTTCCATATGTTCTTTTGGTACCGCTTCAAGCATGCCATCGAGCGATAGATAACCGATAGAATCAACACCCAGTTCCTTTCGTATTGCTTCAAGGTCACCGTTGAGGCGGTTGGCGATCAATTCTTCTTTGTTCGGAAAATCCATACCGTAGTGACACGGATAATGAATGGGCGGTGAAGTTATGCGGAAATGTATCTCTTTTGGATCCGCTTCGCGAATCAGTTTAATAAGCAGTTTCGCTGTCGTTCCACGTACTATCGAGTCATCTACAACGACTACTTTCCGTCCTTTCAAAACACCCTTAACCGTATTGAACTTTGTACGAACTTTTGCCTCGCGCATATCCTGATATGGTTGAATAAAAGTTCTCCCCGCATAGTGACTTCGAATTAATCCTAACTCAAAGCGAATATTAAAATTCATCTTCTGGCTTTCGGTTGCATACCCCAATGTCGCTGTATTGCTTGCATCAGGTACACTAATAACAATCGCATGTTCATCATCATCGGTTTCAACCGGATGTTCCTGAGCGAGCAATTTTCCGAGCTTACGCCGGACTTTATCTACATTTTCCCCGAAAATTACACTGTCAGGACGCGAAAAATAGACATACTCGAATATGCAGTGACGCGGTTTATCTACGACTTTATTAATTCTTCTCG
>SKXH01000215.1 GCA_007128495.1 Bacteroidota bacterium | reverse complement strand
TACCGCTTGGCTACGCCCCAAAAACTTTTACATGCGCATGCCCCGCCGAAGCGGGGTGCCATACCGCTTGGCTACGCCCCAAAAACTTTTACATGCGCATGCCCCGCCCAAGCGGGGTGCCTTACCACTTGGCTACGCCCCAAAACACAAACGTATAATATAAGACTCTTTTTCGAATTTATCAATATTTAGTGCAAAAAGAGCGTTGCGTTGATGAACATTTTTGTCAATCCGTGCCAGAACATCCTGAAATGCGGGTTATCGGAAAACAACACCACATTACCTTCGCCCAGCGGATAATCGATTACATATGCGGTGTCGTGAATCTTCTCCACAAGTTCGTCCCACGCGTACCCGCTGACAGGTGTTTCTTCCTTAAAAATGCCGACATTGTAACCGTTTTCTGTTAATTGTAATGTTTCACTGCCGCGTTTTAGTATGACAACATTGTCATCGTAACCGAAGCCGATAGGATGTGTCGTATCAAGCTCAATGCGTAATAAAGCCCCGGCAATTCGTTCTCGCTGGAGGAATTCCTGCCGTTCCTGCAATCCCATTCTTTTAAGTTTTTCTTTTCGTTCTTTTTCTGCATTTGAATTCTCATCATTGTTCCGGGGTGATGATGCAACATTCGTTAACTCAGATTGTTCTTTTGTTGCAAACTGAGATGCACCGCCGGTAGTAATGAGCACCCCGCCTTTCCGAACCCAACTACGGATTTTATTAACCGCAGTAGAGTCGAGTACTTCACTATAACCGCGTCCGCTTCTGTCACCGGGTAAAATAAGAACATTGTATCTGGATAGATCGGCATTAGCTATTTGTTCCGATTTCAACGGAGTGAAAGGTATCCCGTACACGTTGTCGAATAAGTACCATATTTCCCCATATTCATTTGGAATGGTCGGGCGATCTGTTGCAACAGCTATTTTTGGAGTAACTATCGGGCGAATATGATTCGATCCAAGATCGATACCTTCATCCGATAAACCGGTATCGGTGGAATAGATATCAATTCCGTGTTTTTCAGCAATATCCGTAATATCGTTATGGAGTTCATCATTGTTGAGATGTGTGTAAATAACTATCGTCCCGCGCGGGAATGTGTTTTCCTGCATGCTGAACGATCGCATTGCAAAATGCGCGCTATATTCTTTCTTCAAAAGTTCCCATAAAGCGACTGCCGCTTTGCTGCGGTCCCAGGGTATAAGATATGCGTATGATGCTTTATCTCCGACAGTGCCCGGGATCCGGACAGGCCCGGTTATCGGCTCTATATTCGAGGTTATCACCGATTCACCCCAGTATGCATCTACGTTATATGCAGCCGGAAGGGACCATGCAGTTATGTCGAAGAAGAAAGTATCCGGCAAGTCTGAATGCGGCTCAAGTAATGTCTTTGCAAGCTTGCTTTTCAGTTGGTTAAAATTGATCACGTAGGACCCCGCCGGAATATCCTGACGTTGTGCGGTTGTTTCAAAAAAACGTGTGAGATTATGTATGTTTTGATCAATTGTTGTACGATGCACTTCGATACCGTGATGCAGTAAAACATCGACGAGATCGGCGGTACGGTTCGGATCTTTTCCTTCTTTCATTAGAACCGATCGTATCGAGCCGGACGGTCCTTCAACTCCTTTTAACCAGAAGGAATAGAAATACCGGAGCAATTCTTCTCGACTTTGTTGGGCCGTGTTTATCGATGCAATACCGGTGAGGAAATGATTGTGTGCCCGCTCTGCAAGCGTGAGGATGTGTCCATCCTTACGCTCATAGGCGCGGCCGGTTCCCCCGCCGGATTGTTCGTAGGTCATACCGATTGCGCCGTTAAAGGTCGGCCAGGAATCACCGTACCCCGGATAAAACAGATCGAAAACTTCGCCGGTATAGTACGGAATCCCGTGACGGTCAAGCATCGATGCGTTACCTTTGCCGAATACCTTTCCCCATTCTTGAATTTCCTCAGGATAGTTCGGATGGAAAGGAGGGGTTGCAGGGAAAAAGAAGTACGTTGATTCGCGGCCCATTTCGTGATAGTCGATATATACCTGGGGCATAAACTGACGGTATAAGTTTACACGCTGGCGTGTTTCCTGTTGTGTCAGCCATGCCCAATCACGATTGAGGTCAAAAAAGTAATGATTGGTACGTCCCCGGGGCCACGGTGCAGTATGTTCCGCTGCGTACGGATCGGGATTTGGATTCCGTTGTGACATGTCATTGATGTAATTGACATACCGCTCACGTCCGTCCGGATTCACCAGCGGATCGAGCACGACGACAACATCTTCGAGAGCATCGATGATCTCTTCATCAGTGGAGGCGGCCAGATGATACATTGTCAGCAATGCTGCCTCGGTTGTTGAAGCTTCGTTTCCGTGTACGTTATATGCCAGCCAAACAAAGACCGGAGAATCATCTATTATTTGTTCAGCCCGTTCATCCGAAACATCGCGGGGGTCGGATAGTCTCAGGTTATTACTTTTTAGTTCATCTAATCGGTTGAGATTTTGCGGGGAGCTGATGTACAGAACCCGGAGCGGTCGATGTTGATAGGTTGTGCCGTATTCATGTAATTCAACCCGGTCGCTTGCTTCTGCCAGCGCGAATACATATCGCTCAAGGTTGCGATAATCGGTAAACCGCTCACCGATATGATATCCGATGATTTCATGCGGTGCGGGAATGTGTGGTTCATAGTTATCCGATAAAACGACCCTGCCATTGTCGATATTAATTTCGGGAGAATAGGATAGGATGGCAAGAGGAAATAAAATACAAGCTGCTGCTAAAGCAGATATCTTACTGGTTATACTGATCATAATACTCTAAATCCGATTTCTGTGTGTATATGTAGAATTACAATATAGAACTATTAATATATAAAAATATCATCAAGAATAAAATCGGCTTTCTTGATTACCGTTAATCGAAAAAGTATATTACTATACCGTGATAGGTTTTTATTTTTACGTGCACACATTCATATGAGGTTTTCAATGCTCACCGATTTATACTATAAAATTTACAATGATCTCCGCGCATCAATCCCTGAAGATAGATTAATTCGAGACGAATTACGGACGCTCGCATACGGTACCGATGCAAGTTTTTACCGTTTAATCCCGAAATTGGTCGTTAAGGTCGAAAATGAAGATGAGGTAATTAAAACACTCGATGTGTGTAATAGATACAATGTCTCTGCTACATATCGTGCTGCGGGAACCAGCTTATCAGGTCAGGCAATATCCGACTCGATCCTCGTGCTGCTCGGACATACATGGAATAAGTATGAAATACTTGATGAAGGAAATAAAATTAAACTTCAACCGGGAATAATCGGCGGTCACGCGAACGTTTATCTTGCTCCATACGGCCGCAAGATCGGTCCGGATCCGGCATCGATCAACTCCGCTATGATCGGCGGTATCGCGGCAAATAATGCGAGCGGTATGTGCTGCGGCGTGGCGGAGAATAGCTATAAAACTCTTGCGGGCATGAAAATCATTCTATCCGACGGCACGCTGCTCGATACGAATGATGACGGGAGTAAAAGATCATTTTCGGAAACTCATAAATCAATGTGTGATCGGTTGACTGCGCTCTCGCAGCGGGTAAAAGAAAATGAGCAGATCGCAAATCGGATCAGAGATAAATTTAAAATGAAGAATACCACCGGTTATAGTTTGAACGCATTGGTGGATTTCGATGATCCGATCGAGATTCTGCAGCACCTTATGATCGGTTCTGAAGGTACGCTGGGATTTATTGCAGAGGTAACGTACAACACCGTTGTGGAACATCCACACAAAGCAAGCTCGTTAATGTTTTTTCCCGATATCAAAACTGCGTGTGAGGCCGTTGTGATCCTGAAAAACCAAAAAGTGGATGCCGTTGAATTAATGGATAGGGCGTCGCTCCGGTCGGTAGAGAATAAAAAGGGTATGCCTCACTATTTAAAAGAGCTTGATGATTCGACGGCATGCCTACTGGTTGAAACCCGCGCAGGCGATAAAGATACGCTCGAAAACAATATACACGCGATCACTCAATCGGTAGAGTCGTTGAGGAAAGTCCATCCGGTTGAATTTACCAGCGACCCGGTAGAATTTACTAAATACTGGAATATTCGCAAGGGACTCTTTCCGGCACTCGGCAATATGCGTCAAATCGGTACTACCGTTGTCATTGAGGATGTTGCATTTCCCATCGATAGACTTGCAGAAGCGACACTTGAGCTCCAGGAGCTATTCGATAAGCACGGTTATGATGA
The DNA here is from genome assembly GCA_007128495.1 of Bacteroidota bacterium. Lineage (GTDB taxonomy): Bacteria > Bacteroidota > Ignavibacteria > T3Sed10-11 > T3Sed10-11 > T3Sed10-11. The sequence goes on along the minus strand of SKXH01000215.1, from coordinate 2,399 downwards.
AGCGATTATTTTCGGACATGCCCTTGAAGGCAATCTGCATTTTGTGTTCAATCAGGATTTCAATTCACACGAAGAGGTTACCAGGTACCGGTATTTTATGAACGATGTTACCAGGATGGTCGTGCAAAAATACGACGGCGCGCTGAAAGCGGAGCATGGTACCGGACGGAATATGGCGCCATTTGTAGAAATGGAATGGGGAAAAGAGGCGTATGAACTTATGAAAGAAATCAAGAATATATTCGATCCGAATAATCTTCTCAACCCCGGTGTCATTTTGAATGACGATCCGCTCGTATATCTGAAAGATCTAAAACCGATGCCGGCTGCTCACGAAATTATCGACAAATGTATCGAATGCGGATTCTGTGAAGTTCACTGTCCATCGAAAGACCTTACACTTACGCCCCGGCAACGAATCGTTGCCTGGCGGGAGATCGTCCGGCTATCGGGAACAACCGAAGATCCAAACCGGCTGCGACGGTTAAGAGAGTTGTATCAATATCAGGGAGATGATACGTGCGCGGCAGATGGTATGTGTTCTACAAGTTGTCCGGTTGATATAGATACAGGCAAGCTTATTAAAGTGCTTCGTGAGGCGAAAACTTCACCGACAGCTCAAAGTATTGCATCGCTTGTAGCGGAGAAAATGGGAGGGACGATTGCCTTGATGCGGTTCGGGCTTAATACTGCAGATAGGTTGCACGCGATACTTGGATCGGATGCAATGATGAGCGTGACCGGAGCGCTTCACAAAGCCAGCGGCGGCCGGATTCCGCAATGGTCTCAATATACACCACGCGGGGCGAAACCGTTAAGGATTAACGGACAGGTGAACGGCGGAATATTGCAGGTAGTCTATGTTCCCGGTTGTGTCAGCAGGTTAATGGGAGTTTATCGGAAGAGTGACGACAGACGTTCACAAATCGAGGTAATGCAGTCGATACTGAAGAAAGCGGGGTATGAGATACTATATCCTGAGCGGGTAAATGAACTCTGCTGCGGACTTGCTTTCTCGAGCAAGGGATTTACAAAACAGGGTGGAGAAAAAGCTCGAGAAATGGAAGATGAGTTAAAGCGCGTTTCAAACAACGGTGAAATTCCGATCGTAATGGATACGAGCCCGTGTGTTGAAAGGATGAAGGAGGTGTTCGATCCGGTATTGAAGATTTATGATCCCTCTGTTTTTGTACTTGAACATTTGCAAGAGAAGCTAACCTTTTCTAAAGTACCGAAGTCCGTAACGGTACATATTCCGTGCAGTTCCCGTAAATTAGGGTTGGACGACAAGATAAAGAATGTCGCGCAGATGTGTGCAGATAAGGTGATTATACCTCCATTTGTCACCTGCTGCGGCTTTGCCGGTGACCGGGGTTTTCTCCATCCTGAGTTAACCGAATCAGCCCTTAATAATTTAAAGGAATCATTGCCGGAAGATATCACCGGGGGCTATTCAACAAGCAGAGGATGCGAGATCGGGCTCTCGAATGTAAGCGGTATCCAGTATAAATCGCTGCTTTATTTAATAGATGAAGCGACGGGATAGAATATTATGGCGGTGTTTCCGTTCATCCGAACGGAACCCGCCATATATTGTCCTTTTAATTATCTTCAGCACCCTCGTCAATCCATCGTGCTATAGTTTCCTGTTCGCTTTCCGATAAAAAGGGCGGACCATCCTCCGGCATCCGGGGTCTGCCAGGAGGGGGATTCGGACTTATCATTTGTATCAGAAGACTGCCGTCGGCATTACCCGGTTCAATTGCAGGCCCGCTTACTCCTCCCTGAAGCAAAGCGTCGACGGTTCTTACATCAAGACCGGCGTTTCCCGGATGGCACCCGGTACAACCATACTGTTGAAACAGCGGCAATACATGTTGACTGAATGAAACCTCCTCGTCAGGATCAGGGGCTACCGGGTCATCGTCATTACACCCGACTAAGAATAATGACGTGATTATTAAAACTCCAATGATTTTCAATGCTGAATACCTCATACAAACCTCCCTTTTATTAGGATCTTGATGTTTTTGGATTTAAGCACTCAATGAGTATGATTATTACCTAATTCTCCTTGGCACCTTCCTCTATCCACTGCTCAATGACAGCTATCTCATCATCGTTTAAATACCTCTCACTTCCCCTCGGCATCCGGTCACCGAACGGCGGGTTTGGCCTGATTTTCTGAATTAATAAACTCTCATCGGGTACTCCGGGCTCGATCGGCGGACCGTTAAATCCTCCCTCCATCAACATTTCGTAATTATCCATAAACAACCTGCTCATATTTCTTTCTTCTTTAAGGTGACAGGGGAGGCAGTGTTCTTCAATGATAGGGTAAACGTCATCCTTAAAAGAAACAGTAGTATCGGCGGCATCCGCATCTCCCACCGCTGTGC
>SKXH01000070.1 GCA_007128495.1 Bacteroidota bacterium | reverse complement strand
TTGAAAATCGGAGCCGACCCGATGGGCGGATCGGGTATCGATTACTGGGAACCTATCGCCGATATGTACGGACTCTCCATTGAAGTCGTCAATCCGCATATCGATTATACATTCTCATTTATGACCGTTGACAAAGATGGAAAAATTCGTATGGATTGTTCGTCGCCCTACGCGATGGCAAGTCTGATCGGATTGAAAGATCGTTTTGATATTGCATTCGGAAACGATCCGGATTTCGACCGGCATGGTATCGTAACCCGCAGCGCAGGTTTGATGAATCCGAATCACTATCTCGCCGTTGCCATTAATTATTTGTTTGCAAACCGTCCGGGCTGGCGCGATGATGCGGTTATCGGCAAGACGTTGGTGTCAAGTTCGATGATCGACCGTGTTGCAGCGGCGCTCGGCCGGGAATTGGATGAAGTACCGGTTGGTTTCAAATGGTTTGTGGACGGACTGCTCGACGGCTCCTACGGATTAGGCGGAGAAGAGAGTGCAGGCGCATCATTTTTAAAAAAAGACGGAACAGTCTGGACGACCGATAAAGACGGTATAATTCTCAATCTGCTCGCGGCCGAGATCACCGCAAAAACTAACCGCGATCCGGCTGAACATTATCAAGAACTCGAACAACGGTTCGGCAGTCCTGTATATGAACGAATGGATGCACCTGCCGACGCTGAACAGAAAAAAGCCCTTGCGAACCTTTCGCCTGAAATGGTAGCCGATTCGGAACTCGCAGGCGAACCGATAACGGCTAAGTTGACTCATGCTCCCGGCAACAATGCACCGATCGGCGGACTCAAGGTTGTAACTGAAAATGGCTGGTTTGCAGCACGACCCTCCGGTACCGAGGATATTTATAAAATTTATGCAGAAAGTTTTAAAGGCACGGAGCATCTTAAAAAGATACAGGAAGAAGAACAGTCAATAGTAAGTGCGGCTTTTAAAGCTACGACTTGAGTAGGATTGCATTTTGATAAGAGGTGTGGTTGATACCAATGTGTTTATCCCATCTTTTTTTAAGAAAGGGATTTCCATATATAATTATCAAGCTCTGGAAAACAGGTGCATTTACACTCTGTTTATCTTCTGATATACTTGCTGAATATAATGTTTTTGTCTTTCAAACATTTTGCGTACATCTTTCTGTAACCTTTTCTTACCTTTAACGTATGTTATATTACAAAAGGACTTCACTATTTTAATTCATTCAGCAGGAGAAAGGTAATGGACGCGAATTATGAGCTGCGCAGGGTGCTTGAGATCCAATTAAATTATATGGATTGGAAGCAAAAAACAAACAACAAGTTGACGACACTGGAGTCGGTCAGGCAGGAAATAAACCGGTATAAAAGACAACTCGGTGTTCTTTTACCGCTTTCAATACTGGCGGGAGCACTTGTTAGTCTTGCTGCCCTCGCAACTATTCTTGGGGCCGCCTGGATACCGTGGGAAAAGATGGGTATTTTGGTTATCGCTTCATTTGCTTTGATTCTTCCCACCGTGAGAATTTTTCAAAATATCGAATTGGTGAAGAAGCGGGAACTTTTCTTGATCATGTTGCATAAAATCAATCAACCTTCACGTAATTAAACCAGGAAAAGTAAAATTTTTCCCGATTTTAAGAAAACGGATTATTCATCCCCCTCACAATGCAGTAAAACTGCTTTTTTCTGGCATATTTTTTGACTATATTGTTTATGGATAAACGGGTGTCCCGACCATTCAGGACCCCGCCATGAATAGTTACCCTTCAATAGCGTCCGATGTCATTCATGGAATACGTTTAACCTCTGTAGAGTGCCTTGAGAGTATCGCTCAGGTGAAATGTTCACCAGGAGTTATGTCAGATATATGTTAAAATGATCATCAAGGTACCGGAACTATGCAGCTTGATCTTGCACGCACCTTATATGCGACACCTCCGACCGGTGTAATTCTCGTTTCGACGATCGACAAAGATCAGCGTAACAATATTGCCCCCTTTGCATGGTGGATCGTCGTTTCGAAAGAACCACCGTTGATCGCCCTTTCGATCAAACCTGCAACCAATACATACCGTATCATTAAATCGTCGGGTGAGTATGTTATCGGATTACCGGAGCCGAAATTATTAGACACCGTCTATGCATCCGCAAAACTCGATAAGGAACCGGATGAATTCGGTAAACTCGGATTACAGGCGCTTCCTGCATCCAGAATAAAACCTCCCCGGATAAAAGAATGTCAGGTCAATATCGAATGCCGCTATCATGATGAAATTGCATGCGGCGATCATATGCTGGTTATTGGAGAGGTATTGGCGGTCGATGTGCGGGAAGACATATTGAGCGATGATGATAGCACACTGCGTGCAAATCTAAAACCGCTGGGTCATCTTACAAAAAACAAATTTTTAACAATGCAAGGAAACATTCTCGAGGCATCCGAACCCGGAGCCGGAAAGGAATGATATTATGAACATAATACTCATTAGTATAACAGCTTTTTTGTTATCGTGCTCATTTCAAGATCAAAACAATAACAATAGTAAGATTATGGAAACAATTACATTACCGCAGCCGGCATTAACAGGCGATGTATCAATCGAAGAAACATTACAACAACGAAGATCGATTCGTGAATACAAAGATGTACCGCTGTCATTACAGGAAGTTGCACAATTAGCGTGGGCGGCACAGGGTATTAGTGATGAAGCGAGCGGATTCCGTACTGCTCCGTCAGCCGGCGCTACATTCCCGACCGAAGTTTATCTTCTCATAACCGATGTCGAAGATGTTGCGGATGGAGTATACCGATACAACTATGACGATCATTCACTTGAGAAAACAATTGACGGAGACCGGCGGCGTGAGTTGTACGATGTTGCCCTCCGTCAACCCTCGATTACCGATGCACCGGTCGTTATGGTGATCACGGCTGTCGTTGCCCGAACCGAACAGCGATACGGTGAACGGGCGCTCCGCTATGTATATATGGAAGCGGGACACGTGGCGCAAAATGTTTACCTGCAGGGTGTTGCTCTCGATATCGGTACGGTGGTTGTCGGCGCGTTTGACGACCATGGAGTCGCTGATGTATTGCAGCTTGATGACGGTGAACACCCGCTTTATATCATGCCGCTTGGAAAAAAAAATTATTAACAACACTATAACCGAGTCAACTATTATTTAAGGAGTTACCACTATGAGTACCGGCAACGGATTCGATACAGTACAAAGAACAGATATAGAAAAAAGAACAGACCTTGACGATATTCGTACGGTGGCAGAAAAGATCGGATTGCAAGAGGAAGATCTTATTCTGTACGGAAAATATAAAGCGAAAATAAAACCGGAAGCGTTTCAAAATAATAAACAAGGAAAGCAGGGAAAATTAATCCTGGTAACCGCTACAACGCCGACACCGTTTGGTGAGGGCAAGACAACGATATCGATCGGCCTTTCGATGGCATTGTGGGAGGCGGGAAAGAAATCCATAGTTGCATTGCGTGAACCCTCGCTCGGTCCGGTATTCGGAATTAAAGGAGGTGCAACAGGCGGCGGCCAGACAATGGTACAGCCAATGGACGAAATAAACCTGCACTTTACCGGTGATTTCCATGCAGTCACATCGACTCATAATCTGCTGTCTGCAATGACCGATGCTTCTATCTTTCACGGAAATCCCACCGGGGTCGATCCTGCCCGTGTCATGTGGCCCCGAACCATCGATATGAACGACCGTGCATTGCGCCGTATAATAATCGGTCTTGAAGCATTCAAGAGCGGCCCGATGCGGGAGGAATCATTTGTGATTACCCCTGCATCGGAGATCATGGCGATTCTCGGTTTATCTAAATCATTCGATGATCTTAAGCGGCGCCTCGGAAATATTCTCATCGGTTTGACGAAGGAGAAGCAAGGAGTCTATGCAAAAGAAATTAAGGCAGAAGGCGCCATGGGTGCATTGCTCAAAGATGCATTGATCCCGAACCTTGTTCAAACAACGGATCGTACTCCGGCGGTTGTTCATACCGGTCCGTTCGGTAATATAGCACACGGTACCTGTTCATTATCGGCGATCGATGCTGCACTGTCGTTGTCGGATTATGCGGTAGTCGAAGCGGGCTTCGGCTCGGATTTGGGGGCGGAAAAATTCCTGAACATTGTTTCACCACAACTTGGCCGCGGTCCTGATGCGGCGGTTATCGTTACCACAGTACGTTCACTCAAATTCCACGGCGGTGTTCCGAAGACCGAGCTTGAAACCGAAAATATAGAAGCGATCGGTAAAGGATTTGACAATGTTCGTGCTCATATTAATTTAATGCGCGATGTGTTCGGACTGCCGGTGGTAATCGCAATGAATCGTTTCCCCCACGACACCGATAAGGAGATTGAGGCATTAGCTGAATTACTCGAAAAAGAAGGGGTGCGTTTTTCATTGGCTGACGGATTTGCTAAAGGAGCGGAGGGGCTTGCCGGGGTTGCACGGGAAGTAGTTCAGTTAACCGAAGAAACCCGGAGTAACTATGCTCCGGTTTATACACCCGATGCCCCGCTTGGTGATAAAATCGATGCTATTGCCCGCAAGATTTACGGTGCTACCGAAGTTGAATACTCCCGGAAAGCAATTCGCGCACTCGATCTTTATGAGAAGATCGGACTGGGTAATTTATTTATCTGTATGGCTAAGACACAGTACTCGATCTCCGATCAGGCATCTATGAAGGGTTGGCCCAAAAACTTTAGGCTGCGGATCGATGAGGTGCGTGCAAAATCCGGAGCAGGTTTTATTGTGCCGTTGTGTGGCGACATTATGGAGATGCCGGGGTTACCCAAACAACCCGCAGCGTGGAACGTGACTATCGATGAGGGTGGAGAAATAAGCGGATTATTTTAGAAAACTGACAGTGTAAGGTTTGTCAAAATAATCCACATATATTCCCATTTTTGGGAAGTAAGATGTTTGCATTGCCAATTTTTGGAAGTTTTTCCAATAAAATTACGGAAAAACAGAATATATGGGCGAAATTACTAAATTCTGCCATTGGCATAAATCTTGTAACTATTTGTGAATGAAATTGTAGAATTTTTCATCACTCTGGACTGGGATTATACGATTTGGAAACATCACGATTTTTACCCGTTTTATTTTTAACAATACTATTCCTTTTTTCTCCTGCTTCTGTGGCTCAGGACAATGAAGACTGCCTGATGTGTCACACAGATCCGGATCTAACCATGATACGGAATGGTGAGGAGGTGAATCTCTTTGTTGATGAAGAGAGATTCGACCATTCAGTGCACAGTATATTTCAATGTGTGGATTGTCATATGGGATTCGATCCCTTTGAAATTCCGCATGCCGATCCAATCGAAAAAGCCGACTGTGCAATGTGTCATGATACTCCCGATCTTGAAAAAAGTATTCACTTTGAGGCGTTACAGGAAGATCATCCCGATGCACCTCAGTGCTATGATTGCCACACCTCGCATTATGTGCGGCCGGCATTCGAGCAGCGGCATGATTTAGCTTCCTGTATGACATGTCACGAAACGGGCGACGTTGCCAAGTTTACCCGCAGCGCCCACGCGGTTGAGCATCCCGATGGAACTGTCAATGCTTCCTGCGTGGATTGTCATGGCGGGCATGATGTAATGCGGGTTACCTCACCAGAATCAAAAGTACACACCGCCAATGTACAGGAAACCTGCGGTACCTGTCACGGCGATGTGAAAGAACAGGAGGAGACAAGTATTCACGGGCAGTATTATCTTGAAGGACATCCGGCGGCTCCATCCTGTGTCGATTGTCATCATTCACACGATGTATCCATGGATCGGTTCGTTCGCGAGCAGGAAACCTGTTTATCGTGTCACCTCTCCGATGAGTTTGCGGAGTATTTCGGTGAGCGGTCGCGTGAATTTATGGACCAGTATGAACACAGTATCCATTATCTTGCAATAGAAGATGGAAAGACCTCGGCCTCGTGCAGCGATTGCCACGGTTCGCATAATGTATTCCCCGCAGATGATGTGCGTTCGACGGTTCATCGAACAAAAATTAACAATACATGCGCTCAATGTCATGGTGAGCCGTTTGCCGAATTACGACGGTCCGATCACGGCCAGGCATTCGCACGGGGAGTCCAAAGCGCGCCGGTATGTACCGACTGCCATGGTGAACATACAATTACAACAATAACCAGCGATGATTCCCCCGTTCATAAAGTAAGGGAAGCAGAAACATGTAAAACGTGCCATCTTGATGATCCGGAGGTTCGCGCCGTTGTGCCGGTTACTGCCGGCTTTATAGCTTCGTACGATCAAAGTGTTCACGGTATGGCATTGGAAGCCGGAAATCTTGATGCGGCAACGTGCAGCGATTGCCACGGCGACCATGAAATTATGAATGCGGATCATCCGAACTCAAAAATTCACCGGCGGAATGTAAACGAGACGTGCGGAGAATGCCACCAGGATGTGTATGAAGAATATAAGATTAGCAGCCATGGTGTAGCGTTCGATCGGCGTGTACGGGGAGCGCCGACCTGTACCGATTGTCATGGCGAACATACTATTTATAAACACGACGATCCGCGCGCTCCCGTTTCGGCTGTCCGGCTTGCAACCGAAGTTTGCGGCGATTGTCACGAATCGGTTCGCCTGACCGAGCGGTATGGATTAAGTGCCGGGCGTGTCAGCAGTTTCGTTGATAGTTATCACGGTACCGCTTTACGTGCCGGAGGCGCCGATGTTGCCAACTGTGCAAGCTGTCACGGTGCTCATAAAATTTTACC
>SKXH01000179.1 GCA_007128495.1 Bacteroidota bacterium | reverse complement strand
GTTGGATCTTGTGGCCGCGATAAATCAATCCCTTTTTATGATACTGATCGAGCGCCCACCAGACCGACTCGATATAATCGCGTGTGCAGGTAACGTATGCATCATCGAGATTGATCCAGTACCCGATTCGGCGGGTCATCTCCTCCCAATCTTTCAGGTAGGTAAAGACCGACTCATAGCATTCCTTGTTGAAATTCTCGATTCCGTATTCAACAATCTCGTCTTTATGTTTCAGGCCAAGTTTCTTCTCAACTTCGATTTCGACCGGAAGGCCGTGCGTATCCCACCCCGCTTTGCGGTTTACCTGATATCCGCGCATTGTTTTATAACGGCAGACAAGATCTTTCAACGTCCGGCTCACGACGTGATGAATACCCGGTTTGCCGTTCGCCGTCGGAGGGCCTTCATAGAAAGTAAATACAGGTTTATCGGCACGCGTCGTTATGCTTTTTTCGAAAATATCGTGCTGCTGCCAATAGGCACTTACTTCCTTTTCGATCTCCGTATGTCTTGTCTTGTCCGTCAATTGCTTGAACATAATACCGTTACTTTCTTCCGATCAGCGAGATAATCCAAAATATCGCGGTTAATAGAATACTTAATAATATACTTGTTCCTAATGGAAAATAAAACCTGAAATTCTCACGTTCAATTCTGATATCACCCGGCAGCTTACCGATGAATGGGATCCTATCGGAAAACAAAAATACCGCTCCGATTACAACAATAATCAATCCCAGCAAAATCAACATTCTGCCGATAGTTTGATCCATACCCACTACTCTCTGATGTTTAGAGATAAATGCAGATTAAATTATTCATCCAACCGTTCAACCACATGCTTCATAATGGTGGTTAGCTTCGGTTCGGCTTTCGTTGCGGTGGCGATAATATCTTCTACATTTGCCGGCTCAAGCGCGTCGGGGAAACATTCATCGGTAATGACCGACATACCGAGCACGCGCATCCCCATATGATTCGCAACAATATTTTCCGGTACCGTGGACATACCCACTACATCGGCGCCGATTATCCGAAGGAAACGGTATTCGGCTTTTGTTTCCAGATTCGGTCCGGATACTGCAACATACACACCTTTTTGCACCTTGATCTGCTTTTCGAGTGCGACTTTCTCTGCAAGCTCGATCAGTTGATTGCTGTACGGCTCCGACATATCGGGGAAACGCGGCCCGAGTTCGTCATCATTCGGGCCGATCAACGGGTTATCGCCGAGTAAGTTAATATGATCGGTCATGATCATAATATCGCCCTTGGCAAACAGCGGATTCATACCGCCGCAGGCATTTGACACGAGCAATGTTTTCACGCCAAGAAAGTTCATTACTCTGACCGGAAATGTAATTTGCTGCATGGTGTAGCCCTCATATAAATGAAAGCGTCCCTGCATTGCAACAACATTTTTACCGGCTAGCGTCCCGAAGATCAATTTCCCTTCGTGTGACTCTACCGTTGAGACCGGAAAATACGGCAAATCGCCGTAATGTATCTCAACCTCCTTATTTATTTCTTTTGCAAGACCACCGAGACCGGTGCCGAGAATAATCCCAATTGCCGGTTCCATTTTCGTATGCTTGCGTATGACTTCGATTGTTTCCTGTATTTGCCTTTTTAAGTTTTCTGCCAATTTATTCCGTGTCCTGATCCATTTTTTCGATTATATCATTTACATCGACAGACTTTCTGCCGACGGTTACGGTTTTCTCTTCGTCCTCATCATTATCCCGCTCGGCTCCAAGCGAGTGGAGAAGTTCAAGTTGAGAGTTAAATAAAATTTTCAAGCGGCTTATCATTGTCTCACGAATCGTTCGCAGCTCCTCGATCTCATTTTTGATTCTGGAGAGTGAACTCCGTGCATCCTGAACGATCTCATCTGCACTGGTTTCGGCCTGTTTTATTATAATCCCTGCTTCTCGTTTCGACTGCTCCCGCGCCTGATTTGCTGATTCCTGTGCCTGCAGCAACGCCTGCTGTAACGATTTTTCAAGCTGTTTATAATTATTAAGCTGTTCCTCCAGCTCTTTAGCACGTCCACGATTTTCTTTTTGGTCACGTATCAGTTTCTCAACTTCGCTTGCCAGCATTTCAAGAAACGTGTTAACCTCAACCGGATCATAACCGCGTAAAACACGCTTAAAATCCTGATTTCTAATATCCATAGGAGTTAATTTCATAGTGCGCCTCCGGAATTCTATTCCATTTTATGAATTATTGTAGGCGCTCACCGAAAATACTGCTTCCGATACGCACCATCGTTGCCCCTTCTTCTATCGCAACTTCAAAATCATTAGACATTCCCATCGAAAGATGCTGTACCAGTATTTCCGGTACACCATTGTCAAGCAATCGCGCTTGCAGATCACGCAGGAGCTTAAATGAAGGCCTGGCATCATTCGGATCGTCTACAAACGGCGCCATTGTCATCAAACCGCGAACGTGAACGTGGTCAAAAACGCCGATCTCATCGATTAATTTCGGGGCTTCGTCTGGCGAGATGCCATGTTTTTGAGGTTCTCCCGAGGTATTGACTTCAACGAGAACTTCGATATCCCTGTCAATGCGTGACGCCCGCTTTTCGATTTCCTGGCAAACTTTTAAACTCTCTACCGAATGAATAAGATGAACAAAATCAACAATATATTTGACCTTATTTCGCTGAAGCGGGCCTACAAAATGCCAGCGGATCGATTCATTTTTCAAATCTTTGTATTTGCCGGTCATTTCCTGCACATAACTCTCGCCGATATCGGCTATTCCTGAATGATGTGCTTCCCGTATCTTATCCGAAGAGAAAGTTTTAGAAACGGCAATTAATGTAATTTCCGAAACATCTCTCCCCGACCGCTGGCATGCCTCTGATATCCGATTTCGTATGTCTTGCAAATTTTCTTTGATCATGCCAAAAATTAAGTAAATACCAAATATAATCCGAAAAGCGTTAAAAATCAACTAAATTTGCGTTTTATGGCAAAATAAGCGCAATATCGGGGTTTTTTGCGCTATTGACATACATAAAGATTTTTATTTAATTAGATATGGTAAACCAGACAATGACATTAATCCCTATTTAAGTGGTACGGGAAAATGAGTATTTTAGATTTTGATGATTTCAAGGATGAGTGGGAAGACCCCGGAGATAATTCTGGCGATCGTTTTGAAGAACAGGTGCGGAAACTAAAAGAGCGATTACACAACTCCGGTTCTATTACAAACCTTGAAGCACTCGATGAAATTGTAAATTTCTATCTTGATAACGAGCGTTTCGAGGAAGCACTGCATTTTATAGACATACTCATCAAACACATCCCCTACAGTGCCGATATCTGGCAGCGTAAAGGTATGGCACTGAATAACCTATATCGATACGAAGAAGCGCTTGATTGTTACGAGCAAGCCATGAACTTGAACCCCGTTGATTCCGATTTACTCATCAACCGGGGTATAACACTCGACAATATGAACCGCCTCGAAGATGCTATCGAATGCTTCGACCGGGCGCTTGAACTCGATCCTGCAAATGAGGAGGCATTGTTCAACAAAGCGGTATCTTTCGAGAAAATGGAACGATACGAGGATGCCGTCCATATTTTAAAATATCTGGTTGAAGGGAATCCCGAGAACAAGGAGGCATGGTATGAACTCGGCTTCTGCTACGATTTTTTAGACCGGCTGGATGAATCACTTCAAGCATACGACGAAAATATAGATCTCGATCCCTACAATTATAATGCCTGGTACAACAGAGGAATTATTCTGAACCGGCTCGGCAGATTCAGGAAAGCCGTAGACAGCTACGATATGGCGCTCGCCATTAATGAAAAATTTTCCGCTGCGTGGTATAATAAAGGAAATGCATGCGCAAATATGGGACATCTGCACGAAGCCCTTACCTGTTACAAAGAAACACTCCGGTATGATCCGAACGATGTTGCGGCGTGGCATAATATGGGCAATGCCCATGAAGAACTCGGTCAGTACCACGAGGCAATAAAGTCCTTCACCAATGCAATAAAAATAGATAAAAAACATTATGAATCGTACTTCGGCCGCGGTAGCTGCTACGATTCTCTGGAACAGTATACCCGTGCACTTAATGATTACAACCGGGCACTCAACATAAACCGCGAGTACCCGGAACTCTGGTATGCCAAGGCCGATGCCGAATACAACCTCGGCAAACTATGGGAGTCTATTTCAAGCTACCGTATGGTAACAAAGCTCGACCCGCATAATACAGAAGTGTGGCTTGATCTCGGTTCCACGCTGTTTGAGTATGGCAGTCCGGAAGAAGCACTCATCGCACTAAACTCTGCCATTGAGGTTCAGGGAGATTCATACGAACCGTATTACCTCAAAGGAAAGGTGCTTCTCTCACTGCGCCGGTATGTCGACGCTATGGAAGCATTTAAGCAAAGTTTTGAGCGCGACCAATCAAAGATCAATGAATTTGAGAATGAATACGGCAATAATCCAATGTTGAAAAAACTGCTGCGGCTGATAAAAAAATAATATGCACCGCGGCATAGTACTCTTCGGCAATAACATCCCGTATACTCTATCACCAATAATCCATAACACTGCTTTTCGAATTAGTGATTTACCGTACCTTTACCTCACCGCCGATATCGAACCCGCACAATTTAAAAATGCGCTCGATGCAGCACAAACTTTAAAATTTGCCGGTGCGAATGTGACGATTCCGTTCAAGGAAACCGTGTTAAAACATACAACATCGCTTTCCGATGCAGCAAAGAAAATAGGTGCGGTAAATACCTTATATTTTGATAATGGGAGGATTTTAGGGGAGAATTCCGACAGTCCGGGGTTTTTTAAAGCATATTTTAACGAACTGAAATCATTGGAAGATAAGACCGTGCTGATTTTGGGTGCAGGCGGAGCTGCCCGGGCCGTCTGCGATACAATTATCACAAAGACGACTCCGAAAAAGATACTCATTGCAAACAGGAATACGGAGCGGTCAAACCAATTGATCGAGCATCTTCGGAAGGTTTACGACTATAATTCTGCCGGTTCACTATCTATGGAGACGAGTGCATTACAGGAAACAGCCGGAGATGCGGCGGGGATAATTCAAACCACGCCGGTCGGTTCCGGGCGATACATTAATCAAAGTCCCGTAGCGGAATCATTTCAATTTAACAAAGAGCATATTGTAATCGATCTTATTTATAATCCGTTGGAAACAAAATTTCTGAAACATGCGGGACATTTCGGAGCGCGAACCCGTAACGGGATTTCCATGTTATTACATCAGGCAGCGTTTTCATTCACACTATGGACCGGAACAACATTCCCGATGGATGAAGTTACTCCCGTCGTGATGGAATATATAAAACAGAGAGCATAAAAGGATAGTATATGACAGAATTGACAAGAGAGTTGAACGGAAAATATCGGATGCTGCAATCGATACTCCGTGAAATGGATAGTCTTGCAATAGGTTATTCCGGCGGTGTTGACAGTACCCTATTGCTCAAAGTTGCACATGATACGATCGGCGACCGGGTGATCGCAGTAATCGGCCAGTCGGAAACATATCCGACGAGGGAATTTGAAGAAGCCCGTTCGCTTGCTCAGGAAATCGGCGCTCGTTTTGAAGTGGTAAAAACCGAAGAGACCGATGTGTTGAAATTCAAGGAGAATCCGCCAAACCGTTGTTATTTTTGTAAAACTGAATTGTTCGGAAAAGTGAAGGAAATTGCCGGACGTGACAATATACAATGGATTGCCGACGGATCAAACGTGGACGACCGGGGAGATTTTCGTCCCGGTATGGCGGCTAATCGGGAAAAAAATGTGCGGTCGCCGCTGCTCGAGGCACATATGACAAAAAATGACATCCGGGAGCTTTCACGATACCTGAATCTTCGCACGTGGAATAAACAATCATTCGCGTGTCTGTCATCCCGGTTCCCGTATGGTCAATCAATAGACAAACAAAAACTCAGTAAAATTGATCGCGCCGAGAACGTGCTCCGGGATAGCGGATTCAACTATTTCCGTGCACGACATCACGACGACCGGACAGTCCGGATCGAAGTAGGACCGACCGAGATCAAACGGTTTGCAGACGATTCATTCCGGGAAAACATCGTATCAGCTCTGAAGGAGATCGGATTTACCTACATAACGCTCGATTTGTTTGGATTTCGTTCCGGAAGTATGAACGAGGTACTGACCGACGCAGAAAAAAAGCAATACACAACATGAGCGAAAAGGATCCGCTTAAAACCCTCCGGCGATACGCTTCACAGTTTCGCATAATTGCATTTACGATTTCGACATTTGCGGTCATATTTCTGGGATTTATGCTATTCATCGGCCAACAGCGAATGCCTGAGCCGGGTATGTTCTCCGTTTTTTATCTCGGCATTGTTATCGGAGTCATTCAGTTGCCACTCTCATTTTATATCTGGAGATATATACCACAAAGAATGCCCGTAAAGTTGACAGAACATATGCTTGTTACCGGCTTCCGGTTAACAATGGTAATCGCTTTGCTGCTCTGTCTTGGTGTTGTGCTATTTGCCGGCATAGCTGCAGTTATCAGCGGATATGCCTATCCACCCGCCATCCTCGGCGGCATTGCACTCGGCTCGATGTTTTTCCACTGGCCGGGCGACAAACGCTTCAAAGATTTTCTCCAATCGCTCCAATGACACTAAAATCATAAATTAATACATCGACACTTGACAATTGGTATTAAATTTTATATATTTGTAATTAATAATTATTATCGATTAAGTATAAATATCAAACACTTATAACTATTATGTTAGAACGGTTTATTGAAATATGTAAAGAGGCCAATTTGAATATTACGCCCCAGCGGATCGTGATTTACAAGGAGTTACTCAATCATCACGAACATCCGGATGCGGAGACAATATACAAGCGGGTAAAGGAGCAATTTC
>SKXH01000254.1 GCA_007128495.1 Bacteroidota bacterium | reverse complement strand
TTCATTGCCGGTAAGTCTCATTGTAAAACCGCTCTGGAAATTAATATTGCGACGCCGGTTTATTAATGCTATGCTCACGAAAATTAATCAGGAATTGGAGTTATATGAATTTAACTGATACTTCATCTACACACTTCCCACCATTCTCTCCATCACGAGATTCGTTCTCGCTCCCGATACACCGGTACTCGGACACTCCGCTCTTCCAAGCAGGTCATCTACTACTAATTCTATAAGAGGTTGTTGTATATGTTCCGGCATTTCAAAATCATAATGTTCGCTTTTATTTCCCTCTGTCTTAACTGCTACATATGCCTTACCGAACGTCGGATAAATTATATCCCCCTTACTGCCGATAATTGTGGTCCGGTCTAACTCCGATGAGTTGTCGCATGTGAAGCACCATGTTCCCGAACCAAGCACGCCGTTCTCAAACCTGAAATTTCCGGTCACGATATCTTTGGCTTTGTAGAGACCGGCTTGATTTGCCGAGAAACCATTTACTCCCACAATCGGTCCGAAGATGAAGTCGAGAAAATCAAGTTGATGCGATGCGAGATCGGAGAAATATCCCCCTCCGGCAATTTCAGGATCAACCCGCCAGTTGTCTTCGGGTGAAACGGTCGTATTGAAACCCACCGGTTTATACATTTGTATCTGTATTAACCGTACGTCACCTATCGTTCCGTTTTCAATCAATTCTTTGATCTTCAGAAAATTCGGCAAAGCTCTTCTGTAGTATGCAACATATAACGGAACGCCGGCTTTATCGCATGTTTTATTCATATTAAGGCATTCAGCATAAGTGCGTGCCATGGGTTTTTCAACGTAGACCGGTTTACCTGCTGCAGCCACCCGTTTGGTCAGTTCTGCATGGGCATGAGGAGGAGTTGCGATGTAGACTGCGTTTACTTCGGGATCGTTAATAAGTTCATCTGCACTATCGTACCATTTCGGCACATCGTGTCTTTCAGCATACGCTCGTGCTTTATCACCGTTCCTGCGCATAACGGCGACCAGTTTGGAGTTTTCGATCTTCTTCATTGCCGGTGCGCTCTTCACCTCACATACATCCCCCGCACCGAGAATTCCCCAACGTACTTCCGGGGCGTCTATTTTTTTCATTGAGTATACTTAAAAACGGGTATTGACGATATTTGCAAAATCTGATCCGAAAGTATATGAAAGGGAGATCGATCCCGAGACCTCAAAATCCGTTGCAAGTTGTCGCTGTTCTAAAAGAACATCTTCCAGAGAAGCATCGCCGGCGGGAAGCGAAAGTTGATCACGAATCATTTCAAAATCTGCGTGGAAGTTAAGCGAAAGACCATCCACTATGCGTATAGAAAGACGTCCCCAAAATTCGGCTCGCCGGTAAGAAAAATCATGAAAATAATGTGAGCCAACTAAGCCCGCCTGGATATTACCCCATGGTTGGAACACCCGTACGGATGCTTCAAGCCGTTGGTTCACCAGTTCCTCGTGCGTCTGTTGAAATATCGTCTCTTCATAGTAATCCACGTTGGTATAACCGATCCGGTATACAAACGTAATGGCTTTTCGTGTCGCTTCACTGTAAGGAAACAGACTATATTCAATCCCCGGCCCGACATCGAACCTGCTTCTAATATTCCGATCATTTCGCGTCCGGTAATCACTGAAGATTCCTGAAGACCAGTGTTGGTCCAGACTCTTGATGACATAGCTATTTATACCGTGTCGGTGACGCTTGCTGTAAACTGGATCGTCATCCTCCTGCTGAATCTCTACTTCATAGTAATTAAAATACGGTCGAAATCTTAATTTCCATTCTTCCGTAACGCGGTCGGCAAAGAAACCCCATCTGCCGTTAAGGTCTCTGCGGTTCGACTCCAATGCCAGTTGAAAACTACCGGCATATATCTGAAAGACCCAGTTATTCCAGGGATCTTGAACGGAATAATTTTCCATCAAATCTTCGTCGGATATATCGTGACCGAGTGAAAACCGGGATGCGAGCGGGGTACGCATCATAAACGGGCCTAAACCTATTTTTAACACCTCATTTAGTTCGTCGCGAATTTCGTCGTATGTTACGTTGTGATCGACAGTCCGTGTGATAGTGTACTCCAGATCGTCATACATTCGTCGGCCGATAAATGATATTTCGAACTGCCTTCCTCCTCTGCCGACCGGCTCGTCGGTCATAAAAATATGTATATCGGCCCTCTCCGGATCGCGGACGTAATTGACAAAGGTAATCTCGCGCCGGATATGATTGTCATCAAATCTGCGTCCGTCAAGATAAATGGAGGGGAGTATATGGTTGTTTAATTTATCAATAGAGTCTTGATCACTTTCTTGGACAGTAGAATAAACATTTCCCGAAACCGGTAATAATAGTAGTGCAAAAATAATTTTTAAAAATCTCATATTTATTTTAATCATTTAGTATACATTTCCGTTCAAAATAGTCGTATTAGAATTTAAGAGGAAGGTTCTTACCACTTTCCCAATGCAGCGTCAATAAATAACACGAATAATTAAAAGATAGTTCCTTTTAAAACAATTTAATAACTTTTTTCCACATCAACAAACAAATAGTTCATTCTTTTTTCTTTAACGAAGCGGTATGCTTCTAAAAAACTTTCGACTATATCTTCGACATCCGTTACTGCCGCCTGATGCGGTGAAATATAAATGTCCGGATGGTCCCAGAGCGAAGAGCTCACAGGCAACGGTTCTGTTTCAAAAACATCTAAAACCGCATAGGCAATGTTGTCAGCGTCAATCGCGTTTATTAGATCGCCGGTTGCAACACTCTGTCCTCTTCCGACATTTATAAACAAAGCATTCTGAAATAGTGTGAAAAACTTTTCATTCAGCAATCCATGAGTTTTGTCCGTTAACGGCAGGGTATTGATAATACAGGATACGCTGTTCGCTATAGATTTTACTTCATCGAATTTCACACATCCGGAAAAAATATCGTGAATTTTATTACCCGATGTATTGACGCCGATCACCTTCATACGAAGCTTTGTGAGGAGAGATGCAATTCCTTTGGCCATTTCACCCGAACCAAGAATGAGCACGGTTTTACCCTCGACGCTTTCAGGATAGCTGCTTTCCCATTTTTTCTGCTTTTTATTCTCATACACGTTGAGTGTGTTTTGATAAAAATTCAGAATATGACACAGGCAAAACTCCCCCATTTTGAAGCCCAGGTTGCCGACCGTCCTGGTCAGGATTGTCGTAGAATCAAAATCATCTCTCTGTAAAAATCCCTCCACGCCGGCACCGAATGAGTGTATCCATCCTATCCCGGAAATATCTATGTCATTTGAAACCGGAAATGCAGCCAGACAATCCGCCCATTCTATATCGCCGGATGTCAATTCATCTACATATTTAATCTCAAAATCTTCTGAAGATTTATCGAGGGCAGCGGCAAAATCTTTACCTAATCTGCCGGTAGTAATGATTTTAAGCATAAACCGGAATACGTTTTTGTGGTTTATAAAATATTCTCAATCCTCTCTTTGAATTTAACCACTGCGATGGCTATGGTAAAGTCGGAGGATCGTAACCATATACCTCGGAGAATTTACCGGATGCAATGGTTACAACCTCATCTCTGGAATAACCGCGCAGTGTGTTGTACACGTTCACCGTTCCCGCATCCACCGTAACGTACGTGTGTTTATCGGGGTGTTCGTACACCATGAGCGTATCGGGGTCCAGGAGACCATGCTGCATAGCCAGCGCAATGATCATCTGTGTCACGTGCTGTTGCATACCTTCATCAAGCGTATCGATACTCCGGCCTCCGGTCATAGCGGCTACAGTCGGTCCGATATCCGGATGTTCAAGCAAGCTATCTTCATCGAGATCCAACAATCCCATATTCATGGCTATGGGGATCGTTTGCATCATCACCGCCTCTTTGGTTCGCGGATCAAGATCTTCGATTGTACGCCCCATTAACATATGCCGGATATTTTGCAATACCCTTGGATGTTCGATTACGGAAACCATAGCACGATCTGCAAGTCCCCCGGCTTTCACCTTTGCAATCATACTCTCCTGCGTGCGCCGTTCCATTTGTATTTTGGCGTTCGGTGTGTCCATCGCAAGTTTAAGATTGTGAGAAACTTCCGGTGCTATCTCAATCTGTAATGAACCGTGCCTCAGGTCAACAATTATTTCACGTACCGTCCATCTTCCCTCGTTCGCTTTGGGACGAAGATCATCGCAGTAGAGTCCCCCTGAGAGCACCACCTGCGAACCCGCCTCCACACGAATGCGGCTTTTCCTATCCTTCGTACCGTCCTCCAGGGCAAGTTCAACGTTATCCGCATCCCCGGTTTGAATGATTGAACCGGGACGGGTTATGGTTCCTATTGCACCGGTTATCCGGCTTCCGTCCCGTACGTAAATGTTCACATTCCCGGTAATCGATACGATGCGTGTAGTATGTCCGACATCGTAGTCTGGATCGCATCGCTCTCCGGGAGTCTGTGCATATAATACCGTGTTTGTCAGGATCACGGCCAGTAATAGTGCTATCGTACCGATTATTATTTTCGTTACTTGCATAATATATTTTCTCCTTTTGAAGTGCGATATTTTCTCATCCATCATACCGGCGGGCAGTTCGATCCGTATGGGACGAGGTCGGATGAAACATGTCACTTTTTAGCTATTATAAATAACTTGGTAAAATCGAATTCCACTTTAGATCTCGAAGGTCGTTCAAAATTCTTAACAATAGAAAATCCGGCTTTACGGAGCAGTTTTTTGATCTCTTGAAAAGTAACAATATTTAAGAAAAGCTCTTCATCCGGTTTGAATGGTTCCCGTACATATATTTCTCCCGATATTCCTCCCTGTAATGAAATATAGATTTTTCCATTATGTTTGAGCAGCAAGTAAAAATTCTTTAACAATTCAAGTATATCTTTCTTTGGAATATGAATCAGGGAATAGGAAGCTACTATACCATCGAAAGCCATTTCCCGATAATCCAATTCTCTTATATCCTGGTTTCTGAAATCGATCTGAGGGTACTTTTGTTCAGCCAGTGTTATCATTTCTTTTGACAGATCAATTCCGGTCACCTGAAATCCCTCAGACATCATATAATGAGCATCAACGCCGACGCCGCACCCGACATCAAGAATTTTTGCATTTTCAGGAAGCAAAGCCAAAAATTTCTCAATATGTTCTGACGGAGTTAAAAACTCTCGTGCATAAGGTTCCGCAATTTTATCGTAAATCCAACTTACCTGTAGTGATTTGTCCATACTTTTAGTAATGATTATAACACATACCTGACCGGCAATTCTGTTGGTTCGTCGTTCAGTGTTTAATAAGAGGACGAGATCGGGAACTCTCCAATATGAGAAGTTCTCAGACACAAACGGGGTGGGCGATACTGGACTTGAACCAGTGACCTCACGGATGTGAACCGTACGCTCTGACCAACTGAGCTAATCGCCCATGTTATTTTGTCGTCTGTTTTTTAAAAGGTTTTCCCTCTTTAGTATAATACAAAGGATAAATAAAAATAGCAATATATTCTTTGTTTGAAAATCTTGTTCTAGTAGCAGACCTGACAGGTTTTACAAACCTGTCGGGTCTCAAGCGGAAAGATTTAAAACTAGATTCTCTTTCCCCGGTCGGCTTTGGCTTGCATATTAACGGTGAACAAAGTAACTTGATGCTGTCGGAACTGCTCGAAAGCCGATGAGGAGCATCCTCTACCCTTCTCGATTGCATTCCCCGGTAAAAAGTTGGGCGGTTTAAGTAATTTTTTTGGAGTACACTCAAAACTACATATATAAAATGACCTATCCATAAACTAAACACATAATTATCAATGGAAAACATAGTAACTTATTCTTCGAACCCGGCAGGAGAACGATTTGCTCTGCCGCAGAACAACGAGTACGAACAGGAGTTCAAACGTCTTGAATCGCTTGCAGCAAAAGCGCGTGCCGAAGGTAAGGAAGTGGTTGTTGTCATGGGCATCGGCTTTGTGGGCGCCGTGATGGCCGCCATCGTGGCCGATACCGTAGATGAAAATGGCAACGACACCAAGTTTGTGATCGGCTGCCAGCGTCCGAGCGTACGCAGCTATTGGAAAATTCCGATGCTCAACACAGGTGTTTCACCCGTCAAAGCGGAAGACCCTGAAGTGGAAGAGATCATCCATCGCACCGTGGTTGAAAAACAAACCCTTGTTGCCACCTATAACAGCGATTGCCTGAAGCTTGCCGATTGCGTGGTGGTCGATGTACAATGCGATTATGCCAAACAAGATCTCGGTAATATGCGAACCGGCGAAGCTGAAATGGGAGCACTGGAAGCCACCATGAAAACGATTGGTGAGAAAATTCCACCACATTGCCTCGTCCTGATCGAGACCACAGTTGCCCCCGGCACAACCGAGTTTGTTGCCTGGCCAATTATGAAAAAAGCTTTCTCGAAACGTGGTATCGACTCCACCCCATTACTTGCACACAGTTTTGAACGTGTAATGCCCGGACGGGAATATGTTTCCAGTATACGGGATTTCTGGCGTGTCTGCTCCGGCTGCAATACCGAAGCCCGTATGAGAGTGGAAAAATTTCTGCACGAAGTGCTGAACACGAAAGATTATCCGCTTACGGTAATGGACAGGCCCATTGAGTCGGAAACCACCAAGATCGTAGAAAACTCTTACCGCGCTACCATTCTCGCTTATATGAACGAGTGGAGCCATTTTGCCGAGCGCAACGGCGTCGATCTTATCAAAGTGATCGATGCAATAAAAATGCGTCCCACGCATAGTAATATCATCTTCCCCGGTCCGGGGATCGGCGGTTATTGTTTGCCCAAGGACGGCGGTTTAGGGTACTGGGCTTACAGACACATTCTTGGTTTTGAGGACGGCGATAATATTTTTAAGATAACACCCACAGCAATAGATATTAACGATACCCG
>SKXH01000195.1 GCA_007128495.1 Bacteroidota bacterium | reverse complement strand
CGACAATCCTCGAGAAACCGGTTTCTTCTTTAAATTCTTTATATGCCGCAGCGATCTTTTCGATATTCGCATCGCCGAGCTTGTTCAGCTTCCGTACATCGGGATGTTTTTCGAATTCTTTGCTTGCATTAATGAAAAGGATCTTCTTGCGGCGTTCTTTCGGTTTGTTTTTGTTCAGTATTAAGATAGCTCCCGGCGCGCCGGTATTGTAAAATAATTTCTCGGGTAACAGGATGACGCTTTCGATGAGATCGTTTTTTAATACCTCTGCACGGACTGCCTTTTCCCGTCCGCCGCGAAACAGACACCCGTTGTCGATCACCACGCCTACTTTCCCGTTCTCATCTATTGCCGATGCAAGCATATGCTGTATCCACGCCCAATCGGCGGATTGCTTCGGCGTGAATCCGTACCGGAACCGCTCGCGGCGGAACTCGGCGCCCTTCAGCTCATCCTCACCGTACCCGTCCTGGTTCCACGGCGGATTCGCAATGACCGTATCGAACGTGCGCAGCGTATCGCCTTCTTTGAACTTCGGATACAATAGCGTATCGCCGAATGCAAGATTCGCGTTACGAATATCGTGTATGTACGCGTTCATCTTTGCGAGGGCAAGCGTCTTGTGGTTCGCTTCCTGACCGTACAGGAATAATTTATCCGCTTCCTCTTTGCCGTACCGATCTTTCACGTAATCGTATGACATTATAAGCATACCGCCGGAACCGGGCGCGGGATCATATATACTCTGTCCCGGTTGCGGATCGAGCATGTGAACGATAAGGTTAATTACTTCGCGTGCGGTGTAAACTTCACCTTCCTTAGCTTTCGAGGGAGCAAAGTATCTGAGTATCCATTCGTATGCATCGCCGAGTATATCCGGCGAAACGTGGCGCAAAGAACGTGCGCTGAACAACTCGACAAGCTGCCGGAGTATCTCCGCGTTTTCACGGCTCGAGGTAAACTGCGTAAACTCGACGTACTCGAACACATCTCTCAGCTCGGGATTTCTCTCCGCGAGAAGTTTTAATGCCCTTGAAAAATTCTCCGGGAGCCGGGATGTATCTTTACGAAGATCCTCCCATGTATATCCTTCGGGAATATCGAAGTCATGGTAAATTGCATTCTTCGCCTCGGTGCGAGCTTCTTCTTCGCTCAATCCCGTTGCGAGGGCTTCCTTATATGCTTCTTCAAACTCTCGTTCCCACTTATCGTTGATGCGTTTGAAAAAGAGCATAATAAGAATAAACGTGTAATCGACGCGCGTCCGGATCAGGTCGGCTGCTTTTTTGAGGATGGTATGCAATCCGTTCCGCGTCAGCTCGACATCACCGATAGCTAATTTGTCGGAAATGATTTTTTCCTGTCCGATAAATTTGTATATTTTCTTCCGGGCATCATCGGGGTCGATCTCGGTGGTGAGCAATTTTTTCTTACGCAGTTCGGAGATGATCGTGTTGGTGTTCTGTTTTGTATCCTGATATTTTTCCTTCAGGATATCTTCTGCATCGGCGAGACGGAAGGGTTCGGTTCCGAATTTATCGTAAAGAAGCTGGTATCGCTTATCGAGCCAGGATTGGAGCATAAGTGCATTCCATATTACTAATTATATAAGTGTATTGCGAATTACTTATGCAATAATATGGAAATTTTGTATTGGAGTCAACAGAAGCGGAAAAAATTTAAAATGATCAGACCTGACAGGTTTTCAAAACCTGTCAGGTCTTAAATACCATTGCATTAATAGAATCCTACCCCTCACCCTATCCCGTACATCTCTTTCGCAAATGGCAGCAATCCGGCTTTTTCGAGATTCGACAACGGTGCGAGGAACGTCACTTGAATCACACCGGGATGACGTCCGATTTCGATAGCACCGGTTATTGTCGCGCGGTTTCGTACCTCGCCCACGGTCATATCGAGCAAGTTTGCAGCCCGTTTAAGTCCGACTTCGGTCGCGGTATTCAGATCCGGCCCTGACCCTATAACCGATATCGGTGCGGTCTCTTCAATATCCTTTAAGCCCCACTCATCTGCAATTTGTCGTACACTGATTTTTTCTTTTTCGGTAAACGGCTTCGCAAGCGGCGGCAGATCTTCCACAAGCGGGAATAATACCGGCCCATCCATCGTTCTTCCCTTGAGAATATCCACCTGCAAGGTAACCGTTCCTGATACATCCATAGTATGACCTGCAATTTCACCATCCCCCTGAAGTGCGTGCATATCTCCCATATAAATACCCGCACCGGGAACCTTTGATGGAACAATGAGTATTGCACCGGTACGAACTGCATCGATATCGAGATGGCCGTCTGTTCTTTGCTCAAGTTGCTCGGTTGTGAGTGCATATTCATGTCCCGCATTAATGAGAAACGACCCGAAATCTCCCGCGTTGTGAGAATCAGGCATAACTACTGCGGGTGTGCTGCCCAGTTGACCGAGGAACGGCCGCATCCTTACCATCGCACCAACCAGATCTGAAGGTGCAAAAGTTAGAATAGAATGTTGTACCGAGTTATCGGGAAGTGCTGCATAGTGCTCTGCTTTCCGCGCAATGGTTTCGGCAACTTCTTTACTGACAGTAAGTCCAACCCGCCGGTTTCCGTCGAATATAACAGTATAGCCGTGAACAAACTGAAACGGATGAACAGGTGTACCGCAATCCGCACACCGGACAGCTTCCTGACCAATGCCTTCTATTTTCGTCTCTGGTGATTTTTTCCCGCATTTCGGGCATTTTTTTATTACGTAAGGATCTCCCTCGAAGTGACCTTCCACCCATTTATCATGACCGGATGCCGTGCTCAACGAGGTCACCGTAATATCCTGAATACGAATTGCAACAGCATCGCCCGGTTGTGCACCTTCAACATACACGGGTTGGGTTACTTCATGTCCGCCGCGCAAGCGGGGTGTGATCATCGGTCCCCAGCAGCCCGGTGTCGTACTTGCAATAATATGTCCACCGTTTTGTACAGGGCCCAACATTTCCCCCTTCGGATCAAGAAGTCCGTTTGTAAATGTATCAACAACAACATTTCTTCGAGCTTTTGTTTCTTTTGCGATCGACTGTACATCACTGCCGGTACTCATATTGTCCTCCTTGTTTTGTTTAAATTTTCGTAATCTATCCACCTGCAACAGGATTAAGAACGACGATTTCTCCTTCGGGAACTAAATCGCTATCGGTGAGGGATGAACCATTTGCAAAAATAACCGCCATATTTATAAGTGGTTCCACATCAGGATACATCGATGACAATTCACTTCGCAACTGTGATGCGGTCATATTATCTTGTTTCGGAAGTGTGATGTATGCATGGCCGGTCTTTTCTGCAATAGCTGAACCAAGCCGTATACGTAATTGAGGTTGCGGCATGTCCTCTCCGTATTTTACTAAATCAAAGGAAAGATACTGTCAAAGGTACTACGTAAAACAGCCCGGTAAAACAATTTGTTCCGTACCCCTTCGCCGACACTCCGATTCTCCGATTCACCGTTTCACCCACTCTCCCCCGCCATCTCCTCCAGCACCTTCACCATTGCCGAATAATCCTCATCTCCATATCCCTTGTTTTTAGCGGCAAGAAATAATTCGTGTATCACACCGACCGCGGGCATCGGTATTCCGAGTTGAAGTGCGGCATCCTGTATTAATGTAAGGTCTTTTTCCATGTGCTTTACCATAAACCGCGGTGTGAACTTCCGTTCGAGCAGCGACTTTCCTTTTGTCTGGTACATCGGCGCACCGAGTGCTGATTCATCCAATATTTCGAGCAACGTGTTACCGTCGATACCGGATTTCTTCATCATCAACAATCCTTCACCAAGCGTGTTTATCATGCTTGCGATGAACAGATTGCAGGTAAGTTTCATAGCAGCCGATTTTTCGGGATTATCGAATTTCCACGTCCGTTTCCCGAGAACATCAAATACCGGCTGCACGGTATCAATTATTTTATTTTCACCTCCCGCAAAGATAAGCAATGAACCGTCGGTTGCCTGCGGGACGCTGCCGAGCACCGGTGCCTGAACGTAATGTTTGCCGGATGCTGCGTATTGTTCACCGAGATATTTCGAGTCCGAAGGAGCGATGGTGCTCATATCGATATGTATGCCGCCATCGGGAAGATTTTTTAGTACACCATTATCTTCATAGACAATCTCTTTCAACGCTTCGGAATCGGTTACCATCGAAATGACAATATCCGATTTTTCTGCAAGTTCTTTTACCGACGACACACGTTCTGCTCCGCGCTCAATGAGCTGGATCGCTTTTTCTGGTGTGCGATTCCACGCGACAACATTATACCGGGCATCGATTAACCGTATCGCCATCGGGTGCCCCATCATGCCGGTTCCGATAAAGCCGATTGTTTTGATGTTCATTGTGCCTCCATATTTTTGAAAATTGGCGGAATATTACGATAAATTTAATTCTAAAAAATCATTATATGAAGTAATAATAAATCTCTTCTTTGCTCGAACAGAATTAAACAACTTCAGTTGTTTTTCCGTTACCTTGCTATGATACTTGACTTCGATTAATTCACCTTTTCTTGTAAAAAAATCGATTTCTATTCCATCTTTATACAGATAACAGAGATCATTATCTTTCAATCGAATATATACATAATTTTCGAATAAGCTGCCTTTATCACGCAGTCCTGTATAAAACGTTCGTATTCCGGTATCGCAACAATAAATTTTCTTTTTCGAAAGAATACGTTCATTGGTTTTTCCACACCGGGACAATAAGCTTATAAGAAACGTATCGGTAAATAAATCCAGATATCGCCTTGATGAATCGGGTGATATATCCAAAATGTTAGCCACCTTGTTAATACTAATTTGTTTCCCTGCACGCTCCATTAACAGAAGAAAATAATCTTTTATAACTTGCGGATCTCTAATTCCGTGTTCCGCAACGATATCTTTTAAAATGATATCATCGATTAATTCTTTGATTACCTCTCCATCTCGCGTTAACACATATTCGGGTACCCCTCCATATTCAAGATATTCTTCAAAATATTCATCGACCAAATGTTCATCGCTTCGCTTGAGTTTGATTCCACGGAATTGAAGATACTCTTCAAAATCAAGCGGGGCGACCTCTATGACTATATTTCTACCGGTTAAATACTTCTTACCTCTCTTTATAAAACCCGCACTTGACGACGAAGCATATATTTTTGTATTGTAACTATCAACTATAGTCTTAAGTTGAATTTCAAAATCCTTCTGATAGGTAACTTCATCAAGAAACAAAATTATTTTTTGACTACTGCTTATACGGTGTATTTTTCTGTATCGTTCTACTATATCAATGATAGTATATTTACTCAACACATAATCGTCCACACTTACATATAGTATGTGCTTCGGTTCGTATCGTTGGTTTTCTATAAGATATTGAATAAATAATTTCATTAGGGTAGTTTTTCCAATTCGCCGTAATCCGGTAAGAATAACGATCTGACGATATGATTCGTATCGCATCATGCGTTTGATCATAAGGGGACGGTCATGTACACCGGATAAACCGGAATCACCTTCCCACCAGGGATTATATCTAAAAAGTATTTCTTCCATAATGGTGCATTTAATAGATTGTAATAATATACGATAGTATCGTATAAATTGCAACAATATTATACGTTACTATCGTATAGTAATTTTATTATTACTTATTTTATTTGTATTATTGTACATTATTGTCAAAAATAACCGGAATAACTACTCTTGAATGGAAGGTATATATTCTTATGCAAAAATTAAAATCTCTCATCATCCTCCTTCTCGTTACAATCACGTTTCATGCACAGGCATCCGAAAGACCCTACGTTCTCCTCATCTCACTCGACGGTTTCAGGTGGGATTATATAGATCGCGGTTTATCTTCGAACATAGAATGGATTGCAGAAAACGGCGTCGAGGCGCGTTCGCTTGAGCCGGTTTTTCCGACAAAAACGTTTCCCACCCATTACTCGATCGTAACCGGATTACATGCCGAAAATCATGGTTTGATATCGAACAGTTTCATCGATTGGGAAACGGGCGATCGCTTTGCTATCAGGGATCGCGAGATGGTCGAGAACGCAAAATATTACCAGGCACCGGCACTCTGGGAGACATTGCGCCGTCATAATATAACCACGGCAAGTTACTTCTGGGTCGGATCGGAAATTGATATCGAGTACCGCCGGCCTCATTATTATCATCGATACGATCACGAACGCCCGCATCTCGACCGCATCGAAGGAATTATCGAATGGCTGCAATTACCTGATGATGAACGGCCGCAATTCCTCACCCTCTATTATTCCGATGTCGATTCGGAAGGACACCGCACGGGTCCGTACAGTCAGGAACTGGATGAGAGCATAATGCTCGTCGATAGTTTAATGGGTATATTACTTGACCGGCTCGAGGATATCGATATGCTCGATCGAATGAACATCATTCTCGTATCGGATCACGGCATGACCGAAGTCAGCCCTGAACACGTCATCGAACTACATTCCATACTAAACGATTATGAAGTGATCACCGACGGAGTCGGACCGGTCGTCATGATCAAACCTGAAGACCCGGATGAGACCGAAACAATTTACCGTCGATTAAAAGAAGAGGAAGAAAATTACCGTGTCTATCGAAAAGAAAACATGCCGGCATACTGGCATTACTCAGCACATCCGTATATAATGCCGATTATTGTCATTGCCGATATGGGCTGGTCGCTCACAACACGTCCGTTCGATCCCGGACAGGGATACTTCGCCACCGGCGGCAATCACGGTTATGATAACAAACATCTCGATATGCACGGAATCTTTTATGCGATGGGTCCGGCATTTAAAGAAGGTTACCGTACCGGAACGGTTCGCAGCATCGATGTATATCCACTAATCATGGAGATATTCGGATTGGAGTCGAGAAGCGGGATTGACGGTGATTTGGAGAATATTCGTTTTATATTGAGGGAATGAGAATACAGTTTTCAGTTT
>SKXH01000041.1 GCA_007128495.1 Bacteroidota bacterium | reverse complement strand
TGAGCCAGTGCATTATTTCTACTCTGTGCCAGTCCCTGATTGTGTTGATTGATTGTAAAGATATGCGGATAGTGTTGCCGGTATTCCTCGATAATGGCGGGAGTTTCATCGGTACTGCCGTCGTTTACGATGATCAATTCCCATGATTGATATGACTGGCAAAGCACAGAATCAACAGCCCTCGGAAGCAGTCCGGCGCGATTAAATGTGCATAGTATTATTGAGACGTTAGGTGTTTTCATTTCTGATCACTTTTGAGTATTTTTAATAATAATGAAAAAATATACGTTAAAAAAATCAATTTTTCAGAAAGAACCGCAAGATTCCACCCGCCGCTTTCAGGTCGATTATCAGAGTGAGCTGAATCCTGCACAGTATGAAGCGGTGACATCGGTGAGCGGTCCGCATCTCATCATCGCCGGTGCAGGAACGGGGAAAACACGGACAATCGTCTTTCGTGTTTCATATCTCGTTGAACTCGGCGTGCGGCCCGAATCCATACTTCTTCTTACCTTTACCCGAAAAGCGGCGCAGGAAATGCTTCGTCGTGCAACATCGATACTCGATTCCCGGTGTGAGAAAGTAGCCGGCGGCACCTTTCATTCGTTTGCAAACATGATCCTTCGCCGGTACGCACCGCTTGTCGGGTTCGATCCGGCTTTCACCATCCTCGATCAGTCGGATGCAGAAGATGTGGTGAATTTACTGCGCACACAAATACGGCTTGATAAACGGAAGCGGCGGTTTCCAAAGAAACAACTGCTGTTTACATTGTTCTCCCGTTCGGTGAATACACAGGAAACACTCAAGGATATCCTGACCGAAGATTACCCGCAATATCTTCAGGAACTTGAAACAATACAACTACTGCACGATCGATATAACGAATACAAGCGGCAATATAATCTCATGGATTATGACGATCTGCTTGTGCATTTGAAAACATTACTTGAAAAGAACAAAAAAGTCTGTGACGAACTTGCAGACCGGTACAAGTATATAATGGTGGATGAATATCAGGATACCAATCGTATCCAGGCAGATATTGCGGATTTCCTTGCTTCGAAACATCGTAATCTCATGGTGGTCGGTGACGATTCGCAGTCGATCTATTCGTTTCGCGGTGCAACCATTCGGAATATACTTGAATTCCCTGAACGGTATGAAGACTGTAATGTGATTACACTCGAAGAAAATTACCGCAGTACGCAGCCGGTATTGAATGTCGCAAACGAGATCCTGAAACGCGGCAGGGAATAATAAATTATTTTTTCCATTAAAACATTTTGCCTAAATCTTCTCGTCATATATAGTTGAACCTTTGTTTACATCTTCGTAATTTACTACATTATTTAATCATATCTATCAGGAACATAACGCTGCATGACTCATACGCTTACCGAATCAAACCTAATACACGACCCGGTTGAACAATTCAAACGCTGGTATGATGAAGTAAAAAAACTGAATATCGATATGTATGATGCGATGGCACTGGCGACTGCCGATGAGTCGGGGGCGCCGTCTGCACGTATGGTTCTGTTGAAAGGATTTGATCACGACGGATTTGTTTTTTACACCAATTATAACAGCGTAAAAGCACAGGAGATGGCAAAAAATACCTCGGTCTGTCTTTTGTTTTATTGGAAGGAAGTCGAACGGCAGGTGAGGATATGGGGCAGCGTCGAAAAAATTTCCCGTGAAGAATCGGAAGCATATTTTAAAACCCGTCCGTACGATAGTCAACTCGGCGCGTGGGCGTCCGAACAGAGCGCAATAATTCCGGACAGAGATTATCTTGTAAAACGGTTCGAGGAGAAAAAGAAAGAATATCCGGAAGGAAAGGTTCCGTTACCGGAGTTCTGGGGAGGATACCGGGTCATACCGGAGGTATTCGAGTTCTGGCAGGGCAGGCCCAGCCGGCTGCACGATCGGATTAAATATACAAGAAAAGACGATGGATGGAAGGTTGTGAGACTTGCACCATGAGATATGGTTATTAAGTTAATGGTTAATTGGTTAATCGTAACTATACCATAAACCCGACGATTAACAAATAACGAATAACTAATAACTGATAACAATTAGCTCTGTTAAATAAATTCTGGAGAATAGAATGGCAGATAAATCATCGGATAAACAAACCGAACAGACCACCGACGAATTACCCGGTCAACCACCATCGAAGGGTTTGCTCTATTGGATTGAGGTCCTGGGCAACAAGCTGCCTCATCCGTTCTGGATGTTCGTGTGGATATGTATACTCGTTATTATACTCAGTGCGCTCACGGCCTTCTACGGCGTGAACGCAACGCACCCGGATACCGGGGAACGAATAGTTGCCGAAAATCTGGTAACGGGTGAAGGACTCCGCCGTTTTGTTCAGGAAATGGTCACCAACTTTGCACACTTTGCTCCGCTCGGATTGGTTATGGTGATGCTGATGGGAGTATCCATTGCAGAACGAAGCGGATTGCTCGCCGTCGTTATGCGCGGCATTGCCTTTGCCGTTCCGAACAAAATCGTGTTGCCGACGATCTTTATGCTCGGTGCGTGCGGCAATATAGGATCCGATGCGGGGATTGTGGTCGTGCCGCCTATCGCGGCGCTTATCTTCTCCAAGATGGGATTGCACCCTGTTGCCGGATTGGTGGTCGGCTATGCCGGCGCAACGGCCGGATTTACCGCCAACTTTTTAATCGCCGGTACCGACGTTCTCCTCGCGGGTATTAGTACCGAAGTTGCACGGGATATTAACGGCGGCATTGAGGTGAGTGCTACCGCCAACTGGTATTTTATGATCGTATCGACGATAATGCTCGGACTCGTCGGTGCATTTATTGCCCGGCGATATACCATTCCACGATGTCAATCATTCCCCGGTGCCGATCAGCTTGTTGATGAAACTGCTGATCCATCGACAAGCAGGTTAAGCGAGATCGAACGGAAAGGATTACGCTGGGCGGGCATAACCCTTTTGATATATATATTTATTATAGGACTCCTGGTTGTACCGGAAAACGGAGTCCTGCGCGATCCTGAGACCGGCTCAATTGTACCCTCTCCTTTCCTCCGCGGGTTGATACCGATCCTCTTTTTCTTTTTCGCATTACCGGGATATGTGTACGGTAAGATTTCCGGGACCTTCAAAAAACCCGACGATGCATTACGCGCAATGGAACATGGTATCAGAGAACTGGCCGGCTACATAGTACTGATGCTCGTCGTTGCACAGTTTATCCATCTGTTTAGCTGGAGCAATATGGACACCATCCTCGCGATACGCGGTGCCGAATTTCTCCAGGCAACGGGCTTAACCGGTCCATTGCTATTTGTGCTGTATATGATCATCGTTGCCTTTGTGAATATTTTCATGGGGAGCGGTTCGGCGAAGTGGGCGATCTTTGCGCCGATATTTGTACCGATGCTTGCACAACTGGATTACAATCCGGCATTCGTGCAGTTGATGTATCGCGTCGGCGATTCGATCACCAATTGTGTCAGTCCACTGTATGTCTACTTCCCGCTGCTGCTCGGTTGGATACATAAATACGATAAACGTGCGGGGATTGGAACGATCGTGTCGCTGCTTGTGCCGTATGCGGTGATATTGTTTATTATGTGGACGGTGTTGTTGTTTATCTGGTACGGATTGGGATTGCCGATCGGAGTTGGCGAGGGGATATATATAGCGCGTTGAGGAAGGTTGCACATTACATGAATAATGCGTAACTTGGTCATATAGTTGACTAACAAGGAGGTGTCCTATGCGTCAGGTAAATATTTATGAGGCAAAAACCCATTTTTCCAAGCTTATAAAAGAAGTAATGCAGGGAAAAGAAATTATTATATCGAAGGGAAATAAACCGGTAGCTAAAATTGTTTCACTTGAGCAGAGAAAAAAGAATCGAAAATTAGATACCGCTAAAGGAATGGTATCCATTGCTCCCGATTTCGATAAACCGTTGGAAGATTTCCAGGATTATATGAAATGAAATATTTACTCGATACACACTCGTTATTATGGGTTACATCTGACAGTAAAAGAATAAGTGATCGGGTAAAGCGAATTTACCGCAATGAATCGTATGAGATATTTTTTAGTGCAGCAAGTATTTGGGAATTAGCAATTAAAATTAGTTTGAAAAAACTTTCCATTAATCAAGAGTTATCATTATTTGTAAAAGAGCACATTATCGATA
Organism: Bacteroidota bacterium; assembly: GCA_007128495.1. Classification (GTDB taxonomy): domain Bacteria; phylum Bacteroidota; class Ignavibacteria; order T3Sed10-11; family T3Sed10-11; genus T3Sed10-11. Next base: position 2,812 of record SKXH01000041.1, on the reverse strand, counting down.
ATAATATTCAAATATTAAAAGTAATACCTATTCATCTGTATCCTGTTCAATCATTACCATTCCATCACCGCGATCCCTTTGACAGATTGCTTGTTGCACAATGTTTGACTGAAAACATTACTTTGATCAGTAAAGATAAAGTCTTTGATAAATATTCTATAAAACGGGTGTGGTGATAATATCTTCCCTACGTTAAAAACCGTCCAGCACAATCGAATATCCTGTGAAAACTTTCGTTAACCTGATCGTTGATACGTTCGTTTACCGGGAACGGATTTTCGTGGGAATATTGATAGGGAAAATCATCCGGACGTATGTTGTTGTGAAAATGCTTTCCGAGAGTAACAGATACGCTTTCGGGTGACATAACCCTGTCTTTTTGTAATGGTATTATCATACAGCGGTCCGCAAATGTTTTGAATTTCGCATTCCTGAATTCCTCAATGTTTGTGTGATCGAGCATACTCTGAAAGAGCTTTCCGCCTTCGTCGAATTGCGCCAACGTCGATTGTATTAATTCATCATTCAAAAATTCATTACCGACTCCGTCGATATAAAAATTCTTCAATGCCAGTGCTGCCTCGCTGTCCATTATCGCTTTTGACACCGGCTGCATGCGGTCCATGGTACATCCGCCGCAGAACAGGAACAGCTTTGAATTGCTGAAATGGCCTTTCGGATTGCTCATCATAAGCATTTGTGATAAAAACGCTCCGATCGAATAACCGAATATATCAACCGCTGCATCTTTACCGAAACGAGGGTGTTCGCCCTGCCGGATGATATCCAACAGTTTAACGATATCGTAAAATGTCTGCACCCCCGAAAGCAAAAAGCGGCCCGGGGAGAATTGCAATCGTGTGCTGAGCGCTGCATTTGCAAACGTTGAACTTTCAACTTCGGGAAACAATCGGGACCGTTCATTTGAAACCTCTTTCATGAGCCGGGGATCGCTCCATTCCCGCGGGGCGCGGTTCATATGAAATGCAAGCGGAAATAAAATTACCGGTTTACCGGTCTTTGATACAAGCTCAAATGCCCATGGAAGATATTTATCCCAGCTTCGCTCATTTAATCCGTGTAAAAGCAGAATGCATGAGTCCGATCTGCCGGATGATTGTTTTTTAACGGTAATATAGTTGAACGAATTGTTTTCCTCGATATTCTCATCTTTCTCGTTGAGACTGTGAAAGATGTATTCATTCGAATAGGTATTGAGCTTTAGATAATACTTCAACAATGCATTATATATCTTTTTATCAAAACGGTATCCGGCCGGTTCTTTCCCGCTTGAAATGGGTGTGGAGGAGAACGGTACATTGTGGAAGCTGATACCGCTGTCACGGATCGGAATCTCACTATCGCCGCCGTTATATGTTTGTTTAAGATGATTATAAAGATGGATGTAATTCAATGGTCGTATTCCGGTGTGTATATTTTCTATTTTTTGTTTGATTTATCGATGAGCTTGTTAATCTCTTTTTGTTTCTTCATCAATAGATCCTCCCAGCGGGAAATTCCCTCTTTTAATGAATTCATTTTTGTAAACAGTTTTTCAATCTGTTGCTGCATGATGTTCAGCTTTTCACGGCGTTGATCGATGGGATAGGTATCCGGCTTGCTGCTGATTGTTACAAAATCCCTGAACATATCGGATATTGTTTTGATTTCATCGAGTGTATAACCGAACATCTGCAGGTCGAGGATGAGTTTGCCGAAGAATACATAAATTTCCTGGTAGAGACGGAATCCACCGGAACTTCGTGCATCGGGAAATATTAGTCCCTTATCCTCCCAATGTTTAATGGTCCGGGCATTGACCCCGATTTTTTCTGCAAGCTCTCCCACTGTGTAGTAGGTTCTGTCATCGTCGGATTTGTCTTTATCCTGTATGTCGGGTAAACCGATCTTTTTGACGATCTTTCGAATTTCCTCAAGCTCATAACCAATGCTCTTGAGCTGCCGTATCTTTTTCAGCACATCCAGGGAGTGCCGGTCGTATAATTCGGTACCCGATTCATTGTTAACAATCGGAGAAATGATATTGTATTTTCGGTATTCGTTGAACTCTTGCGGACTCATACCGCTCCGTTTGATGAGTTCTTTTTCCGTATATATGATATCTGCCATAAATTTACCTAAACGTATAGAATGATAATAATATACGTAAACGTATATGTATATACAATATGCAAAATGGAAAATAATATGTTTTCTGGCTGGTTTTAATGGCAAGTTGGTATTATATAACTTTAAAAACTACAAACGTCATATCATCATCCTGGGATGCACCGTTTAACCAGGATTCACCTGCGCTGACGAGTTGTTGAATAATCTCTTCCGGTTCATCAGTTCCGGTTTTCGACAGGATCTGTTCAACCCGCGGATAATCGAAAATTTCTTTCTTATCATTAAATAATTCCGGTAAACCGTCGCTCATAAATAAGACTGTATCACCGGGTGACAGGTTGACTTCCCGTTGTTCATACGGGAAACCGGAAAAACTTCCCAGCGGCATACCTTTTATTTTGATCTCTTCGACTTTTTCTGTTTCTGCGCGATAAATATATACCGGTGGCATCCCGGCAGCCGAAATCGTCATCGTTTCGCCTTTGATCTTCGCCAGCGTCAGTCCCATATAAAGTTGTCCGAGTTTTAGTCTCTTAATTGATTCGGTATAATGGTGAAAGATTTCCGGGATATTCCGTTCACTCCCCAGTTGGTGAAACAGACTCTTTGCCACGGTAACCATAATGCCCGCTTTCATCCCGTGTCCCGTTGCATCTCCGACCGCAACGGTTAAGGTGCCGTC
>SKXH01000128.1 GCA_007128495.1 Bacteroidota bacterium | reverse complement strand
TTGAACGTGAACCCTATAGATTTCAGAATTAATTTCGGAAAAGAAATACATGTCATTATCATCGCGCCATTTATTAGGGCTGTATAAAGTACCAAAAACCGACATCGAAAAAATACTGGATTCGGCCGCGTCGTTTAAGGAGGTACTCGACCGGCCGATTAAGAAAGTGCCGACATTGCAGGGTAAAACTATCGTTAACCTTTTTTTCGAGAGTTCGACGCGTACACGTCTGTCGTTCGAGCTAGCCCAGCGCCGGTTATCCGCAGATATTGTAAATTTTGCGGCAAGCACCAGCTCGTTGTCGAAGGGAGAAACCTTTAAAGATACCGCCCGTAACATTGAAGCCATGAAGATCGATATGGTTGTAGTGCGCCATCAAAGTGCCGGCGCACCGCAATTTTTAAGCAGGATTGTCGATGCAAATATTATCAATGCGGGAGACGGGAGGCACGAGCACCCGACCCAGGCATTGCTCGATATGTATACACTGCGGGAAAAGTTCGGTACGCTCGAGGGGCTGCGCGTATGTATCGTCGGCGATATTCTGCACAGCCGTGTGGCGTTGTCGAACATTTACGGTTTAAAAACAATGGGAGCCGAGGTTTCAATTTGCGGTCCGTCGACTATGATTCCGCGGGAAATTGAAAGACTCGGCGTGCAGATATATCATCGCATTGAAGATGTTATACCGAATGTTGATGCGCTGAATGTCTTGCGAATTCAGCTCGAACGCCAGGAAGGAGGGCATTTCCCCTCAATACGCGAATATCATAATTATTTCGGTGTAACGCGGGAGCGCCTGGAAAAAGCCGACAAGCCGGTTACAATATTACATCCCGGTCCTATTAACCGGGACGTAGAGCTTTCAGCCGATGTTGCCGACAGTGAGCATTCGGTTATCCTGCAGCAGGTACTTAACGGTGTTGCCGTGCGGATGGCGGTCTTGTATCTTTTATCGCAATCAAATACTGTACATTCGAAGGATGAAACATGAAATCAACTTTATTACGGAATGCCCGCATAATTGATCCAGCACAAAAACTCGATACCAACGCGGATATTCTGATCGACAATGGTATTATCAAAAGAATAGGGAAAGATATCGAGGAGCCCGGATCTGCCGAAGTCTATGATTTGAATGGGGCAGTGGTCGCACCGGGCTTTATCGATATGCACGTGCATTTACGCGAGCCGGGATATGAACACAAAGCAACTATTGCATCCGAACTTGCGTCTGCCGCCGCAGGCGGGTTTGTCGGCGTTGCGTGTATGCCGAATACCAATCCTGCCATAGACGACAGTTCAATTGTTCGTTATATAAAAGAACAGGCAGCGAAGGCAATGAATGGAATGATCGATGTTTACCCGATAGCTGCCGTAACGAAGAACCGTGAAGGTAAGCAGATAACCGAGATGGCCGAGCTTTCGGATGCCGGCGTTGTCGGTTTTTCCGATGACGGGAGTCCGGTTGAAAATACACAGATAATGCGTATCGCCCTTGAATATTCAAAGATGTTCAACAAACCCATCATCCAGCACGCAGAAGATAAATCTCTGACTCACGGCGGTGTGATGAACGAGAGTTTTGTCTCTACTACGCTCGGGTTACCCGGTATTCCGACAATCGCCGAGGCGTTGATGATCCAGCGCGATATTATGCTCACTTTATATAGCGGCGGCAAATATCACGTTGCCCATCTCAGCACACAAGCCGGACTTGAATTGATCCGTGAAGCAAAGAAAAACGGGTTACCCGTAACGTGCGAAGTCACCCCGCATCATTTTACGCTTACCGATGAAGAGGTCAGATCGTTTGATACAAATACAAAAATGCATCCGCCGCTCCGCTCCCGGGAAGATGTCGATGCGATGAAAGAAGGTTTGCAGGACGGAACAATTGATGTGATAGCAACCGATCACGCTCCGCACTCGTACGACGAAAAGGAAGTTGAATATCTCTATGCCCCTTTCGGCATTGTCGGACTCGAAACGGCAATCGGTCTTTCTATTACCGAACTGGTCAAGCCCGGAGTATTGACCCTTTCTCAAATGATAGAAAAATTCACCGTGCATCCGCGGCGCATTATGGATTTACCTCACATAAGTATCAAAGAAGGCGAAAAAGCATGTCTGACTATTTTTAATCCCGACGAAGAGTGGACTGTTGACATAAAGAAGTTTAAGTCGAAATCAAAAAATTCGCCTTTTCACGGACGAAAACTATTCGGCAAGCCGCTCGGGGTCGTAAATAATGGCGTGGTGATGATAGGTTGATTTAAATTCCCGATTTCCATAATATTATTTTATTTTGATGGGTCCATTTCTATGAAACGATTACATAAAATATTGCTTTATGTAATTCTTATTTCATCGCTTTACACCCCGTTCATCATTGCACAGAATGCAAGCGATGATGATGAGGTTATCCTTACCTTTATTACTGCAAACGACGGACACTGGCGACCCGCGGAGATCGATACATCAATTGATTGGCTCAACCGGATGATGATGCAGGCAATCAATGACCGGGGAGATGTAGACCTTGTGATATTTAATGGCGATCTGGTTGACCGCGGCGCTTATATTTCATGGTATAATGAACAAAATCCCGACAATCCGCTCAGCGACCGGGATTCGAGTTTTAATATTCCCTGGCTATATGATGTTAAAGAGATATATGACAAACTGACTATGCCATACTATGTAGTTCAGGGAAATCATGACCGGGCTTCGTGGGAATTCTGGGAGGAAGTGTGGGGTTATCCTGCAAAACATCACTTTGTCTATGAGGGCTATGCTTTCGTGCTTCTTACGCGTCACGATGATCGTCGGATTTATCACCCTGTCGATTATGATTGGCTGAACGATGTGCTTAATCTCTATGAATATAATCAGGGGGTTTTCATCTTCATGCATGCCGGCGATAGTGATGTTATGAATACGGAATTTTATGAGTTTATTGATGAGTTTTCAAACGTTAAGGGAGTGTTTTTCGGACATACCCATGAAGATAGTTTGAAATCGGTAGATGGACTGCATTATTTCTGGAACGGAAATTTTATGAATCCATTTTTCCATTACGGGTACAGGGTAGTATACATCTATGAGTCCGGTAAGATCGACACATATTTTAAACATCTCGGCCTCGATAAAAAGACTAACCGGGTTACACTTATTCCGACCAGGGTGACGGGTGAGTCATACGAGGATATTCCGGAAAAATTCCAGTTACACCGGAATTATCCCAACCCCTTCAACCCATCAACAACTATATCATACAGCATACCTGCGGCGGCTGAAGTAACCATTACAATATACACAATCACCGGCCAACAGGTCGAAACGGTGGTCAACGAACACCATCAGCCGGGGTATTACCGGGTGACATGGCATCCATCCCCGGAAATCAGTGCGGGTATATATTTTTATACCTTAACTACCGCCGGAGACGAGAAAAGCGGGACTTCAGTTTCCATACAACGAAGTATGATCTATCTTCGCTGATAACCCCTTCAATGTAACATAATCTATTCCTGAAACGTATTATTGGTAGGTTCCGGATTGGGCTCCACCGCTTGAAGTTTAGGTGTCTATTTTTCTATACAATTTCTATCATAGCCAGCAGTTAAGCCTAATCTTAACTTGTTTAAAATAAAGGATTTAAAGCGGTTGTGTTTTTGGCACAAGAATTGAGCATGATTAAATTAAGACAGTTTATATAAGGATCAAGACAATGAAAACACCCGGATTTATCACATTACTCTTTATGGCAGGAGTGCTGTTGGCGGGTGTTGGGTTTTCGGGCTGCCAGTTAAATGTTTCTCCTGATGATAGAATAGTAATCGAACCCCCGGGAAATGTAAACGTTGTCCCGGGAGATAGTAAGATTGAGATCTTCTGGAATCATCACTGGAGCAGAAAGATCATTGGCTACCGAATTTATCGAAGCAGAAGTTATGACGGGCGGTATACTCTGATCGGCTCGACGGGCCGTGATTATTTTATCGATCATACTGCGAATAATGGAAACATATATTACTATGCGGTTTCGGGGTACGATTCCCGGGATAATGAAACCGATTTATCGACCGAATCTGCATACACGATACCGCGGCCCGAAGGATACGATGTGTTAATGAGGGATTTCAGAGACAGTCCCGGTCTATCGGGTTTTGAATTCGCCTCGGCAACACTCGGTCCATACGATGATCAGTACACAGATATTTTTTATGATTTCTCTGATGGATATCATTATATGAATGTTTGGGATGATACTGATATCCAGGATATGGGACGCACACAATCGATAAAAGATATACGGTATGCACCTTCATCCGGCTGGTCGCCCACAAAAGATGTTGTACTTAGAGAAGGTCATACCTATGTAGTTTGGACGTTTGATAACCATTTTGCCAAGTTTCGTGTTTACGAACTGGGCCCCGGCTATGTGATTATCGATTGGGCGTATCAAACGTTAGAAGGTGAATCGATGTTGAAACGCAATGTTCCGGCAGAGGGTGAGCGGGTATTACGGAGCAAAAAGTACGATATCGGTTATGAGTAGAAACTTTTTTTAACAATTTAAGGTTACAAATAATAGAGCGGCATGCCGGCGATTATGGGGAGTGCAGTTGAGGAAAGAAGCGAATGTGCAGGTGAGGAAGTAGTTGATAGCGGCGGGTGATTGTGCTGAAGAAGCGGTGTTGTTGAAAGTGATGCAGGGGATAACAGAAGAAGCCACGTGAATATGTACCTCCTTCTGTGTGATAGTTGAGATTGGTGTCGCAGGGTTGCCGTTCTTTAAATCAAATGGTGCTGGAGATGTGGGGTTGAAAAGATGGGAAGATGCAGGGTTGGATCATTTGATTTGTGTGAATCGGGATGTCACAGACGCGTGTAGGGCCGGGAACGTGTTTAGCTGACATCCCATTCACACTTTTTAATATTAGAAAGTAAGAATATAATGAAATATATACTTATATTGCCCGGCGTTATGCTGTTACTTTTCAATATAAGCCAGGCACAGGAATACAGTGCATTTCCTGAAGACACCCCGCGGTCGTGGGCAGGGGCAGGGTTTTCTTATCCCGACGTCGGTATTTCACTTCAAGCATATCCCCGGGCGATACCTATTCTCTTTAGGCCTCAAATTGATTTCGGAATTTTCCAGAGCCATGGTCACCCCATTAGCGGCGGTAAAGTAGCGCTTGCGTATGTATCGCCGTTTAGTGTGATAGGGATAGGCCGCGCGTATATTGGGGGGATTGTCGGTTACAATGTCGATCGCATAAACGACAGGCATGAAATGAACGGTAACCGCGTGCTTGAGGAAGAAAAAAAATTCATCTGGGGAGGTATACTCGGTGAGATGATAGAATTATACGACAATCTATTCCTTTCAGCGGAAATTCGATTTCTCAACAAAGAAATCGAGCATATTGCGATCGACCCCCGGGATGCGTTTGAAACCCGGGAGTTTGAAGATTTCAGAACAACCTGGATGGTTGCGCTGCAATATTATTTTTGGTGATATTATGATGAGATTAATACTGTTGGTGCTGATCGGAATATTCTATATTCTGGGATTACTGATCTCACAGGCGAATGCTCTTGCGGATCAGTATGACTTATACGCATCAGAGAATGGGCACCCGATTGTCCAGGGTACCAACGGCGAAGACGTTTTTCGATCCGTGCAGCAAAGTATTGCAAAGGGCGACTTCGATGAGCTTACCCGTCATTTCGGTCGACATATATATTTGAATATACGCAGTATAGAGAGCGGTTATTACAGTGCGAATCAGGCGCAATTTGTTGTGCAAAATTTTTTTACTGTACATAAACCCATATCCTTTTCTTTTACGACGTACGGTGAATCGGGAGGTTCACCTTATGCTACCGGACGAGGCAGTATCAATGTGAAAGGTAACCGGGAGTATATTCAGGTATATGTGTCGCTCGTAAAGCAAAAAGACAGATGGGTTATCTCTCAATTTAATGTGTATTAATATTTAGAAAGGAGAATCTTCTCCTTTTTCGTTTATGAACCTCTCACGATATTATTATATCGTCTTCTTTATTATTGCAGCTCTTGTGCTTGCCGGTGCGGCCCGTCTATTTTTTTTATCGGAAATAGAAAATAGATGGGATACTATTCAAGAGGAACAGGCGCTCAGTGATGCGAAAACGATCCAATCCGAATTCGATAAAATTCAACAAAGAGTGCATCGAATTACCGAAAGTGTCTCATTACGACTTACAGAAAAGAACGGACAGTTATCGCAAAAAAGCTGTTTCAATGCATTACAGGCGGTTGACCTTGATGAATTGCAAGGAGTAGAAGTAATTGATCCCGGCGGCAAACTGCTTTCCTGGTGGGGACGCGTGCCCGATCAGGTATCAGGTGAGCTGCCAATATCTTCCCTCGATCAAACTAAAACTATTATTACACAGGGAACGGTCTTTACAACGTTAACTATTGTGAAGCCCGTGCGCGACAATAACGGAGACACGGCCGCCTATGTGGCAGTTCACGAGGCATTTGATGTTCAGTATGTGTTGAGTCCCCGTTTCATACGAATGCAGGGATTGCAGCGAGATCTTCGTGCAGTATTGGGAAAACCGGTGCAGCTCGTATTCGACCGTAATTTCATAGCAGAGGAAGAATTACAGGTACCCCTGCACGGTCTGGATAATTCACTACTCGGATATGCCGTGATAGCCCCGCCGACGCTCGAAGGTTACATTGCAAATGTTGAAAGCGCGTTTCATAAGGTGAAGGGATTTCTGATTCTCGCGCTTTCGATTTTTTTAATTGTCGGTGTTATTTATTGGTTAAAGCGGTTGCAATTTAGACTTCTTGTGCTGATCCCTTCGCTTATGGCAATCTGGGGAATACGCTATCTCTGGATGATACTGGATATTCCGGGTGCATTAATCGGCGGCAGTGCTTTTGATCCGGCACATTATGCCTCACCGTACGGCGGCGGCATCGTCGCATCTGCTGGAGATTTACTCATTACCGCGTTGTTTTTAATATTCACCG
>SKXH01000209.1 GCA_007128495.1 Bacteroidota bacterium | reverse complement strand
TGATTTTGCTCGAAGCGTACGACAGCAATCGAACCGGTCTTACACAATTGAAATCTACTGTTGTAGTTGCGGATAGGTTGTAACATTTTTTTCACAATAATTTTATGACGAAATTATTATATTCATAGATGTATCGTAGGGATTCCAACAGAACTCTACATCCACCCCTTCTTCCAACATTGCCCCTTTCCATATATCATTGCTCTTTGGCATATCCTTTTGTAAATTATATCTCATTATGAAACCGACTCACATTCACGATCAGTTTAAAGAATATCAGGTGGCAAGGCGTGAGATCCAATATGCACATGAAAACGGTGCAGGCGGACTCGATACCGCACGACGTTTGACGCAGGAAACCGATAATCTGCTGCTCAATATCTTTGATTTGCTCGACCCATCATTTAAGAGTCCGGTAGCATTACTTGCTCTCGGCGGATACGGGCGTTGTGAGTTATGCCCGCACTCTGATATTGACATTCTGATCTTATATCCGGATGCATCGAAGCAGGCAGAAGCACAGCATAGTTCGATGGCATTTTTACACCTACTCTATGATGTCGGTTTCAATGTCGGGCATGCCTTCAGAAATTTCGATGAAATGCTTTCATTACGAAAAACAGATTTTGATTCGTGGGCAGCTCTGCTCGAGGCACGTTTCCTCTACGGGAACAGCCGCGTGTATGATGACTTTGTAGAAAAATTAAATGATGTCCAATATAAAAACAAAGATCTCTCTTTTATACATCACGTCATAGAGCAGCAAAACCGGCGCCACCGTAAATACGGAAACTCAATTAAACTGCTCGAACCGAACATTAAGCAAAGTGCAGGGGGATTACGTGATATCCACTCGCTTCTGTGGATGTTTCGTTCGCTGAAAGAATATCCGCTTCCGCTGCATAACGACAAGGAACTCCGGTATCAATCACAATCGGAAAACCTCATACGTGAGTTTTACGATCTTGAAAAGATCGATGCAAATCATTGCGACCGGCTGGTACGATCTCTCGATTTCATTATTAAGGTCAGGCATCAGTTACATTTCCTGACGGGCAATACACACGATAACCTTGATTTCGGGTTACAGGAACAGGTCGCATCGAAACTCGGATATCAGAATTCGCATAAAAAGCGAGCCGTTGAATTATTCATGCACGATTACTATATTCACAGCCGCGAGACCAAGCGGTTCAACGAACTTGTATCGCAGTTGTATGAAGATATATACCGGCCGCCAAGAAAATTCCACAGTCAGGTGCTGCAGGCGGATGAACTCTACACGTACGACGGACATACTATCGGCATATCGGATGAGCTGCCCGGTAAATTCCATCTGACGGGATTACATATCTTACGGGTATTCGTTCACCGGGCAAAATACGGTGTTCCGTTCGACAACCGGGCCCGCGCCTATATTATAGAAAATGCATATCTCATTGATAAATCGATTCAAAAATCCCGTGAAGCCGGTGAACTATTTGCTGCACTGTTAAATGATCCATATCCTGCACGCGCGCTGCGCAGCATGCATGAATTGGGAGTTCTGGAACGATACATTCCGGAATTCGGTGAATTGGTTGCATTTTTCCAGCATAATCAATACCACTATTATACGGCCGATGAACACACCATTGTTGCGGCCGAAAAACTTCAAGAACTTGCCGGACAAGATACAATCCTCGGAAAGGTTTACAGAGACCTTACCAACAAGGAACCATTGTACATTGCCGCGCTCTTGCATGATATTGCAAAACCCCGAAGGATCAACGATCACGAAATCGTCGGTGCAGATATGGCGGAGGATATTCTCCGGAGGATCCATCGGATGCATGTCCTCGGTGATGTACAATTTCTTATACGCCATCACCTTATGATGGAACAGGTTGCCTTTCGAAGAAATATATATGAGGATCAGACGATCGATGAGTTTGCTTCCCGCTTTAGTTCACAGGCACAACTCGATATGCTGTATCTTCTGACCTATGCCGACCTCTCTGCAGTCAATCCAAAGATCTGGACGGACTGGAAGAGTCAATTGCTGCAAGATCTGTACCTGCGCACCTCCGATAACCTTTCAAAACAATCGGACGATACGCGGCATTTCGACAGGTATCGATCAAGCGTGAATCAGATAATACGAAAAATATCCTCGAATATTCCGGAAGAATCTATTCGCGAGCACATTGAGCAGTTCGAAGACCGGAGTTACATTGCATCCTTCTCCGATAAAGAAATTACACAACACATTAAACTGATCCAAAATAATCACCGGTTTGGTGCAACGGTAACAATGCACTACACACATCATCACGCATTTACCGAACTGACAATAATTACACAGGACCGGCCGTACGCTTTATCAGATTTCTGCGGAATACTCACCGCTCACGACGCAAACATTATCGATGCCAATATTTTTACCCGCGCCGGCGGTATCATTATCGATAAATTCAGAGTGGTTGACTTTATCAACGACTCTTCCTTATCCGATGAAACATGCAGTGCCATCAAAAAGAAGCTCGATGAACTGGCGGGCGATAAATTAACGAGCATCGAAGAACTTATAGAACGGCAGCGGAAAAAATGGAAGCGCAAATTATCCAAAAACAAAGTGAGTGATCAGCCGGTTAGCGTAAAATTCGATACGACACCGCATCATACAATAATCGATGTGTTCGGCCCGGATGTACTCGGTATGCTTTTTGTGATCACACGAACGCTCTCGGAATTGGGTCTAAATATTCACTTTGCAAAAATTGCCTCGCGTGTTGACGGAATTGTCGACTCTTTTTACGTGCTCACCGAAGACGGCACTCGTGTGCCCGAAGAAAAATATGAAGAAATCCGCCGATCGATAAAAACCGCTCTGCAGCCGTTACTCCACACATCACAGGAAAAAAATTAGTTTATTAATATACAAAGAACTCTTTCGAAAGAATACTTCACCGGCCGGATATACCTTTATACAGATTCCGTAACCTCCCCTCTCCTCTCAAGATTCCAGTTTGACGTTCAAGAAATCCGGATGTAGGGCAAACCCGCCGCGGCAGATCCACCCTGCATCCGTGATCGCATGCCGAAATGACGGCGGGCAGGCGCAGCCAAATTGACTCCCACGAATCTACACGAATATCTTTTTAATAGTGACAATTCGTGGAGATTCGCGGCTGATTTTTGCTTTTTGTGCAAGTATTTTTCTTGTAAGTCATTAATAACGAAGCCGCACATTTACTTCATAGTTTCTGCCCGGCATCGGATAGTTCTGAATTACATGATACTCTTTATCGAACACATTTCTTACATCGAAACCGATTACTGCCGACAACGTACCGAGGTGAACGGTATAATCACTCCGTATATCCACCATAAAATATCGGTCAAGTGTCTGTTCATTCTCTTCGTCTGCATACCGGTTGCTGTTATATCTCGGAAACACCGATAATCTCAATTCACCTATGTCATAACCAATTTCGCCCGTAACCAGATGATGAGGAACATACGGTAGCTGTTTCGTTTCTTCAAGGCCGGTTTCTTCATCGGTTAAAAACTGCCTGACATACTGATAGGTGTACGATGCTCCGATACGGACAGGTAGTACATCGGGACGCCAGCGAAGGTCGAACTCGAAACCATCTGCGTGCACTTTACGTAAGTTGACCGGACTCCATATCTGCGTTTCATCATCGGGCAGCCATATAATTCTATCGTCCGTTCGGATTGAAAAGATACCCGCATCAAAGGACAGATCATTAACAAACGGGAAAATGAAACGCACTCCGGCATCGTAACTTAAGGAACGTTCCGGGCTGAGCTCTTCATTACCACCCGGCACCCAGTACATATCATTTAATCCGGGAGCTTTGAAATTCCTTCCGATGGATCCTCGCACAAGAAATCGTTCATATTCAAAAGGTTGAACAGTTGCACCAATTTTCCATGTCAGCTCCTCATACAATCGCCGATCTCCCTCGTCGTGATTATTGGAAAAACGATCATATCGAATGGAAGGAAACACGTTCGTTTGAATATTGCCAATTGAGGGCAACGTCCAATCACCGCTCAGGTAAGCAACGGTATTAACCCGTTCTACATCTCCTGTGAGATCATCTGCATCGACAGTTGCATCGCTCAGCTCGCCGCCGAACGTTACCAAAAGATCAGCTGTAAGCCGTGCATTCACGTCGAAGGTCGCACCGTATTGCCGGTTGATTGACCTGCTCTCGAAATTCCATTCGGGACTTATGTAGAATATATCGCTGTATATCAGAAAGGGACGAAATTCAAGGAGTACATCATCGGCAATGATCCTTGAAATAACAATTCCCGAATGAAGATGCTCATCCTCCTGCCGGTCATCTGCTTGTTGACCGAAATATGGACCGGGCAAACCACGATCCGCTTGTGAATAACGGGCAAATAACCTGACCGTTGTTTCGCCGTCGATTCGTGCGTGACCGTCGATCGTTGCAAAGCTTTGCACATAATCGGCATTTTCCCGTTGAATCGGCTTATCGTTATTAAACGTATCGAGATACGTGAAATCACCGTCGGATTGATCTCTTCCTAATCCAAATGACAGATCGATCGTCGATGAATTAATCCTGCTTTGTACATTCATCCGGCGTAATCCGTATGAACCGCCGCCGGCCTGGAGATCAACGACCGGCCGGTCATATCCAGCACTTCGTGTGATGATGTTCACCACACCACCCATCGCATGATTGCCATAAAGTGAGGACGCACCGCCGCGGGCAATTTCTATCCGTTCAATACCGCTTACCGGAATTGTGCTCAGATCAACCAGTCCGTTTTGCGGTGAATTGATTCGAATACCGTTCAATAAAATAACCGTCTGATCGGCGGCAACGCCGCGGATTGACATTGTCGTTAAAGCTGCTCCTGCACCGTATCGTCTTAATATGAGCGGTTCCGATCGCTCAAGGGCATCTGCTATAGTCACCCCACCGCGCCGTTCCAGATCGGCACCACCAATGAGCGATACCGGCACAGGGGAACGCCATACAGGCAATTGTGTTCGGGTGGCAGTTACAACAACGTCATTAAACGCTACGTGCAGCGACGGTTGTATTTCCGTATCAAGGGTATCCACATCTCCGGCAGCTCCATATCCCTTTGTAATAAATAATAAAAATATAACAAAAATAAATCTCATCATCATCTCCAATATTAAAAATTCAGTTTTTTACCGGAACTTCCTCTGCACGCAGCACAGGCACCCATCGTTGTGCAAGTGCAAAACTGCCGAATAGAAGAGTTACGTATACGATATCGCCCGCAAGCGCTGTCCGGAAAAACGGAATCGCTGCAACATAGCAAGAGATGAGTCCTTCAAGTGTCTTCGGGTACATTGCTGTCATCAGCCATACGCCGAAATTCGTAACAATGAAAAAGAGCAGCGAACCGGATACAGTTGCCAGTGCGATCGGCGCAACCCGCTTACGGTTTTGCAGTAAGAAACCGATACCTACGACGGCAAGCAGACTTATATACACAAACAGCATCGTATTATGAAAACCGATGATCATGTCACTGATGAACATTGCCCCGATCGGGATGAGGAATGCCAGCCGTTTATCGGTGATATATGCACCGGCAAACAGAGCAATTGCCGTAAGCGGTACAAAGTTGGGCGGATGCGGTAAAAAGCGGAATAATGCCGCAACGCCGATTATAGCAACGATGATGAGAAGTTTTGTCTTGTTCATGATGTATCTCCTGATTTGTTAATGGTTATTTGTGATTCGTTAATTATCAGGTACTAAATCGCAAAAACTAAATTGACCTTTTCGTTCTATTTCACCTATAGCAAATTTTACCGGTTGTAAAAATCCGGGACCGTCATATACAAATGTATGAAATTCGCCGTGTTCTCCGCTCGGGTCTACTTCATCAGGCAGCGATTTTATTAATGTTTCATCAATGGTTTTACCTAAAAACGATTCCGGCAATTTTTTAGTATCGACACAGACAATAACCGACTTGTATCCACTCCTAAGAAAATCATTCATAAGCTGTGTAGTATCCTTTTTCCAGAGAGGATAAACAGATTGCAACTGAGTTTTAGCAATCAGATTCTCGCGGTATTCTCTCACATCTTCAAGAAAAACATCACCGAAGGCAATTGTTATAACATCAAGCGCGGGATAAATAGCTAAACCCTCGAGCATACTTTTTTCATAAGTCTCGTTGTTTGCGTCTTTCGGAATATACACTTTGTGCAATCGAATATTGAGCACTTCTGCCTGTTGTTCAAGCAACAATGTCCGTACCCCGTGCATACTGATGCGATCGTGTCCCTCGGTAATGGTAGTCAATAATGAAACAACCTCATACTCGCTGTTATGTTGTATTTCCCGAAGTGTAAGCACGCTATCCTTCCCACCACTCCATGACATTACAGTTTTCTTCATTGATTAGTTGAATGATCCTTGGTTATTTCCGGTAATGATCAATAAACAATATTCATTATACAATAATAAATACAAAAAACCCCAACCTTCACAAATCGGAAAGTCGGGGTACAATAATCAATCAACAATATTCAATAATCAATCGATATTCCCCATACCTTTCCCTCGAAAGCTGGATGGAACAACACCGGTAGGTCTCCTGGCTTATGACTTTGGCGGCATCGCCTTCCCGTCCCGATCGCGATATCTTTTTGAATCGCAAGCGAAACAGTGGTTATTTGATGCCGTTCGATAGTCACTCACAGTTGCGGGGCAGCTTCCGGTTTTCACGGAATTCCCTTGTTAATCACGCCCTGAGGCGTGACACCGACGTTGTTTATTTAAAAGAACGATAACACTAAAGAAAATTTGCTGTTAAATATAGAACTTATTTCTTTAATGTGCAACTTCATTTTCCAGAGCGGAATCTTCTTGAGCGGGAGACGGGGTTCGAACCCGTGACCCTCAGCTTGGTCCCGCTAAAAAGCAGCGGGATTCTCAAAATGGCTGCTGCTCACTTCGTTCGCAGGCCATTTTGGAAGAAGCTGATGCTCTATCAACTACGCTATTCGGTAGTTGAG
>SKXH01000008.1 GCA_007128495.1 Bacteroidota bacterium | reverse complement strand
ACGGGATCGATCTGTTGTTTTTTCTCAGCGGGGCTCTTGGAATCATTATCACATTGTACCTCATATTTTTTATACACGAGGATATGCCGGAAAAAAAACGTGAAACGGTGACCCGCTCGCAAATCGGTGCCGTATTTAAGGATCCGGCCCTCCTCAAGGTGGATGCCGCGGGTTTGTTGATGTATTCATCGATCAATGCAATATTCTATATACTCCCGTTGATAATGGTCGACCGGTTCGGGCTGGAAATGAATGAATTTACCTATGTTTATTTTCCCATGATCCTCGTTGCGATTGTTCTGATGATATCGTTCTCGAAAATCGCCGATCGCGGCTATACCCGTGAGAGTATAATGACAAGTTTCATCCTCATTGCCGCCGGTTCTGTCGGTATGATCTTCAGCGACGGAATCGTCTTGCTTGCTGTCACTGCGACTGCCGTTTTTGCAGGTGCTAATGTGATGGAACCAATATTACCGATTCTTGTTGGTAAAGTAGCCCGGCAGCAGGTTGTGGGCACGGCTATGGGAGTCTATAGCACTATACAATTTGCCGGCTCATTGGTCGGTGCTCTGATGGTGGGTTTGCTCCTGCCGTTCGGCTTCACGGCAGCAATTTTATTTCTCACAGCTGTCGGATGCATCGGATTTGTACTCGCTGTAACGATAAAGAATCCATCCACATCGATGTAAATTATGGATAATATTACACATACCTTAACGGGTGCCATCGCGTCCAAAGCCGGTCCTGTACACCACCATACGCGTCTGGTCTTTTGGATATTGATTGTGGCTGCAAATATACCGGATATCGATTTTTTGCTGCAGTTTTTCGGTGACCGTATTTTTTATATGGAGCAGCACAGAGCTCTGAGCCATTCGTTTATTTTTGCACCTTTCTTTGCGGCGTTTATTGCATATATTCTGAAACTTTCGGTAAAGGGGATTGATTTCCGGTTGGCTTTTACGTACACCTTCATCGGAATTATTATTCACATTTTCTTTGACCTCATCACGTCTTTTGGCACGATGATATTTTATCCGATCACCGATGCCCGGTACACGCTCGATTTAATATTTATTATCGACCCGTGGTTAACCGGTTCATTGATCGTATTTTTAATATTAGGGAGAAAGTTTAAGCTGCACAGAAAAAAAATAATTTGGGGTGCTATAGTATTTGTTCTTGTTTATTTTGTACTTGCGTTTGTGAATCGTGAAATTGTTCGATCGAACGCCGATGATTTCTTCTCAGACCATGGAATAGAATATAACCGGATGATAGTGCTGCCGCAGCCCCTCGCCATAACGAACTGGATGGTAGCCGTTGAAACGGATGACGCGGCATATCAGATCTTTACCCACACTTTTGAGAGTCCAGGCGATTACTCACTCCTCGATTATCCGTTGATGGAGCCGAATCAGTTTATCCGTGCAGCGAAATATACCGATGAAGTCGAGTTTTTTAAATGGTTTGCACGTATGCCGGTGTATGAATATTACACCGATGCCGACGGTGATCATATCGTTGAATATTATGATCTTCAATTTATTTTCAATCCGGAGCTCGCCTATCGGTTTAATGTACGATCGAAGGCGCCGTTCGTATTACAACTCGTTTTTGACGATGATGCCAATTTAATACAATATAATTTCTGATTTTGTAAAAATTCGTTATTGCATTCATCGGAGATTTTCCCTACCTTATTAATCCTTGTGATTAAACGAACCGTAGTAGTAATCTCTTCAAGCATAAAAGACGAATGACGTTACTTCAGGAGCTGAACCCTTCTCAACAAGATGCAGTTAAAGCAACCGGCGGCCCGGTAATGGTCATAGCCGGTGCGGGAAGCGGTAAGACGCGAGTGCTTACCTACCGCATTGCATATCTTTTGCAGCAGGGAGTTCATTCAGCGAGGATACTTGCGCTTACGTTTACGAACAAAGCTGCAAATGAAATGAAGGAACGGATTAATTCGCTGCTGCGAACCCCGCACGCTATTCCGTGGATGGGTACGTTCCACTCAGTGTTTGCGCGTATTCTCAGGCAGGAAGCCCATGTGCTTGGCTATGACCGGTCGTATTCAATTTACGATACCGATGATGCACTATCTCTGGTGAAAATGATAATGCATGACCTTAATATTGCCCAGCAGCAGTTTCATCCCAAAGCCATATTAAAAACGATCAGCAACGCGAAAAATAAACTGGTGTCCCCGGATCAACTTGCCAAAAATACGCGGTCGATTTTTGAGGAAAAAGCTGTTCTCATCTTCACCGAATACGTGAAGCGGCTGAAGCAAAATAACGCAATGGACTTCGACGATCTGATCACATTGCCGATCAGATTGTTCGAAAAAAATCCCGATATACTTGATCGGTGGCAATCCCGGTTTGAATATATCCTCGTCGACGAATATCAGGATACAAACCACGCACAGTACCGCCTGCTGAATTTACTTGCGAAAAAACAAAAGAACATCTGTGTTGTCGGCGACGATGCACAAAGTATCTATGCATTCCGCGGTGCCGATATCAGGAACATTCTCGATTTCGAACACGACTACCCCGAATGCAGTATATTTCGACTTGAACAAAATTACCGCTCGACCCGGAAGATACTACAAGCGGCCGACAGCGTCATTCAGAATAATCACCAGCGTATTCCCAAAACGCTCTGGACAGAGAACGGCGAAGGGGAGCCGGTGTATGTTGATGAGTGTGAGAATGAACAGGATGAGGGGCTTCGTATTGCACGCCTCATCCAGGATGAGCTCCACAAATCAAAGCGGGATTTCAATCACTTTGTCGTGTTATATCGAACCAACGCACAATCACGGTCTATCGAAGATGGATTAAGACGGTCGGGAATACCGTACACTATTGTCGGCGGTGTTGAATTTTATAAACGTAAAGAAATTAAAGATGTTGTTGCATACTTACGGGTCATTATTAATCCTGTCGATGATGAAAGCTTGATCCGTATTATTAATTTTCCGCAACGGAGAATTGGTGATACGACAATAGGGCGGTTGCGAACTATTTCGAGGGAGTACGGGATTTCGCTTGCCGATGCACTGAAAAAGATTGACGAGGTACCCCGTGTCAATCGAGCGACCATCAAGGGCATACACGATCTTGCCTCGCTTATTGAAAAATATCGAACGCTGTTTCAAAAACAACAAATGTCGGCGAGCGAGCTGGCACGGTCGTTTATTGAGGAGACGGGAATTTTAACGTTATATAAACAGGACGGTTCGCCCGAAGCAATTTCACGGTGGGAGAATATACAGGAATTGCTCTCTGCTATTACAGAATTTTGTGCGGAGAATCCCGATAAAGGACTTGCAGATTTTCTCGAATCGATATCGTTGATTGCCGACGTTGATAAATGGAATGATACGCGGAATACCGTCACCCTGATGACGCTGCACAGTGCGAAAGGACTCGAATTCCCGGTGGTAATTATGGCGGGAATGGAGGATGGATTATTTCCGTTGCACAACAGCCACCCGGATGATGATGAGATTGAGGAGGAACGAAGATTATGTTACGTCGGAATGACGCGGGCGCGGGAAAAATTGTTTATGACCCATACCCGTTACCGCTTTCGCTTCGGTGAAGGATACTTTCCAACACTGTCCCGGTTCGTTGAGGAAATCGATCCGGATCTACTTATTCGTTATGAACAACCGGCAGCTTCAGGGCGTACGAATGGTTCACGCTCACGCAAAGAACGCAGTGCCTTTCTGGGGACATCGACTAACAATACCGGTAAGCGGAAACCAAAAAAACAGCATAAAGCCGCACCGCATTTTTCGTACGAGGATGAATCTCAGGATGTACCGCAGCTCCGTACCGGTTCCCTCGTAGAGCATCAGGAATTCGGTAAGGGTAAAGTGCTTGCATTGAGCGGTAAAGGAGATACGATGAAGGCCGTGGTATTATTCGATTCAGCCGGGGAAAAAAGTCTGATGTTGAAGTTTGCCAATTTGAGGATATTGTGATCTATGTCCGCGACAAACAATGCTGCCCCGGAATCCTTCAAAGGATTTCCGGCAGATCTATTTCAATTCCTTGAAGACCTATCCGGAAATAACAATCAAAAGTGGTTTCATAAACATTACGATCGCTATCAACAATCGCTTGTAATTCCCGCCAGGCAATTTGTGACGGCGATTGGAGACTTCGTCGCGCTGCTTAATCCGCAGTTTGAAATACAACCGAAATTTAACAAAACATTAATGCGGATTGCCCGCGATGCCCGTTTCGCAAAGGGCAAACCGTACCGCGATTATTTTCTTATCGGATTTCACCGGTGGAAATGGGATTCTGAGTTGTTTGTCTATTTCGATGCAGACGGCCTGGAGATCGGGTTATTCATCAATAATAAGAAAAAACATAACGAACCTTCTCTCAGCAGTTATGTTACTGCCAAAGAGATGCTGGTTTATGAGATATGCGACGAGTACGGTATCGGAAAGCAATATGCACTATCGGAGTTAGGTAAGGGGATCGATTACCTCAGCAAACGATTTGATGTTCGAAAACATAAAGATTACTTACACGATATACCATTGATTATTATCAGTAAATTCTACACAAAAAAGAGTGCGGTACGACTGAAAGAGAAAATCATCGGTGAAGCTATCAAACATTTCAGTACATTGTATCCGCTCTGGATATTGTCTGAATCTGCTCACCCGGAGAAAGACCTCAGGAAACATGCTGATAAATTAGGTCCGGTCCGCGCCGTATCTTG
This sequence comes from Bacteroidota bacterium, assembly GCA_007128495.1. Taxonomy (GTDB): domain Bacteria; phylum Bacteroidota; class Ignavibacteria; order T3Sed10-11; family T3Sed10-11; genus T3Sed10-11. Next base: position 2,343 of record SKXH01000008.1, on the reverse strand, counting down.
ATACAGCCAGTTTTGTAACCTGACCCTTCTTTCTGTAGTCTAATTATATAAACGATTCATTAACAGAAAGGAGCTAAAATATGGAATTTCTCATTCCAATTATAGTTACAGTGGCATTCTTCGCTGCAGTTGCAATTCCAATTTATGAACACATCCGGACACGTCATCGTGAGCGAATGGCGTTAATAGAAAAAGGTATAGTTACCGAGGATGTTAAATATTTATATTCCGGTGCACAGGCAAAAAGCAATCCGTATGGTGCATTAAAATGGGGATTGATCTTTGTTTTTGTGGGACTCGGTATTCTCATCGCGCAATTGTTATCGCCGCTGGTAGCCGAGGAGCAGCCGATGTATTTTGCCCTCGTATCGATTGGTGCCGGGAGCGCATTATTGATCTTTTACAGGATAGCACTAAAACGTCAAAAAGAAGGTGAACTTGTATAATTCCCTGAAGGCCACATCAGTATTGTTGATATTGTTTGTATGCGGGTGCGGTAAAAAAGAAATGCCGTTTGACGTAGATGGTCATCGTGCGTTTGAGCATGTTTCGTTCCTCGCCGACTCCATCGGGCCGCGGGTGTCGGGATCTGCTGAAGATAAAGTAACGCGGAATTATATTGCATCCGAAATGGAAAAAATCGGTCTGGATGTTGAACGTCAGTATGTTCCATCGGTATGGGCGCAGGGGACTTATGATGTTGTCGAGCGTGAGATCAGGGTAGGATCTGAAAACGTTCTCGGCACGCTAGATGGTAACAGCGATCGAACAATACTCATCAGCGGTCATTTCGATTCATATGGACGATCGGTTCCCGGGGCAAACGATAATGCATCTTCGATCGGTGTATTGTTGGAGGCTGCACGCGTGATCGCAGCGTATGACTGGGATATGAACATCGTGTTTGCCGCTTTCTGTGCCGAAGAACGCGGACTGCTGGGTTCAAAATATTATGTCGAACACACCGATCTGAGCGATCTGGTACTGGCAATCAATATGGATCCTGTTGGATACGATCGATTGTATATTGCACCGATTCCCGACGTACCGCCGCTTGCATATCAGCGGGAAATCACGCAACTTGCCCGCTCCTATGGCATCGACAGGATAGCGGTCGATCCGATGCAGATCATCGTTCCGCGCTACCTGCAGCTTGGATTCGGAGCCGATCATATGTCGTTCATCGATGCAGGTTATCCGGCTATCTCAATTTTCAACACATTGCGGGGCTGGAATTATCACAGTACCCATGATATAGCAAAATATATTGAACCCGAAACGCTGCAGGCGGCAGGTGAATTACTTATTGCTTTTTTGCTGGAATATGATGATAATAAAAGAGCGCCGGCTATGGAGTCACCGGTTTACATCGCACAACCAATCATAGGTAATTTCTACGTGTTTTTAACCGACTTTTATTTACTGGTTCTTGTTGCGGGTTCAATCCTTGCGTTTTTATATTTCGGAATTACCGAACGCCACTCGATAATGAATATTAAATTATCCGGATTTCTCATGCTGTTTCTAAAGATGTTATTCCTTGCAATTATCCAGGTGTTGTTTATTTTTCTCCCGGTGTTTGGTGGTATGATACTGGAACGAACGCTGTATCCATGGATGGCTAATCCGGGTTTATATTTGGCGATGGGAATTGCTTCCGGCATGGTCGGGTTGTTTTTTATAATTCAGCTTGCGATGTTGATAAAACTTCAACCTGTAATGAAACATTTGAAATACTGGGCGATTCTCATATTGCTTTTGTATACCGTGATTGCTTACCTATTCCTCGGTATAGATGTTGCGTATTATTTTGCCATGCCGATGCTGTTGTTTTTAATCACACTTCGTATTAACGGTACGCTGTGGCCGCTTCTCATAGGCGGGGTGGGAATATTTCCCCTGCTTGGTTCGGTAGGACCCTCGCAAATAACCATGGTTATAACATTGTTGGGAATTACGATACCGGTATTCTCGCTCATGGTAACCGTATTTATTCTGTCATTGCCGTTTATTTTTTATTTTGCGGGAGTATTACAAGGGGATGATAGAACGGGAGAGAGCATCAGAAAAACTGTTTCGCATACCGCCACACCGGTAGCGGCGATGCTTATATTTATTGGATTATATTATTATGCATATACGATGGATGTGTACACCGAAGAAAATCCCCAGTTAATAAATCAAACTACCGTGTTCGATTTGAACAGGGATGATGGAACATTATTTCTATCTTCCTACGATTATCTGCCATTGATGCGTGATGAAATATCCGGACAGTTTGTCGAACCCGACGATTTTATGGTGCGCTATCCGCTGGAAGTAGAACCGGGTTTAACCGATCTT
>SKXH01000135.1 GCA_007128495.1 Bacteroidota bacterium | reverse complement strand
AATTATAACTGACGGATATCTCACGCAATTTTGCCCAGCTTGCTTCATGGAGATATCCACCGTTATGACTTGGGAATGTCGTATAGTATGCAAGATCGATTGGATCGGCGGTTTCCGGCATGACACGGTCCCTGCTGATGGCGAAGATACCATGCCGTACCCGCGCAGTATTACTATACCGGTAATGGCCGTACTGGAAATCGACCAGTGCGTATAGACGAATTCTATTGAACAAGGTTAAGGTTGTCGAAACCGAACCTTCAAATCTCGGTAACGAGTTACCTCTGAAAACACGGGGTGCAATGAAATTGCCGTCATCGTCGAACGCACGTGTCGGCTGACCATCCTCCCCTTCTACCATAACGGATTCACGGATCACGTTGTAATCGTCATCAACTTCTGCCTCGAGGATATTATGATGGAAGTATGCAGCAACCGGATAGCCGACTCTATGCTCGACACCGGTATTTGTTGAGACAACTATTGCATCCTCGTCTCCGAGATCGATCACCTCACTACTGTTATGGGCAAAGTTGAAGTTAAGATCCCATCGAAAATCACGGCGTGAAACCGGTCGGGTTCGAAGCATTATATCAAAGCCCTCATTTCTGATCTCGCCGATGTTAACGAATTGACTTCCCGAGAAACCGGTTGACGGTGCGATGGGGCGTAACAGAATGGCATCCGTTGTATTGATGCGGTATACGGAAAACTCGAATCCTATACGTTCGTTCCATAAGCTCAAGTCAAATCCTGCCTCGATTTCCTCACCCCGTTCAGGTCCGAGGTCCGGGTTCCCGAGATTATCCGGAGTTACAGCAGCGATGCCACCGGGGCCGGGAATTGCTCCGAATATCCGTATAGCAGCAAAAGCAGATGGCTGTTGTCCTGTGTGGCCGTAAGCGGCCCGGATGCGAAATAGATCGATATTAGGAATGTCAAACCAGTTCTCCTCGTTCATAACCCATGTCCAGCTTGCTTTCGGATAGTATGCAAACGAAAAGTCCTCACCAAATGCACTGTTATCGTCCGCACGGAGAGCTACGGTACCGAACATTCTGTCATTAAGACTAAATTGCTGCTGGACAAATACGCCGACAGTAATGTTTTCCGAAAAGGTCTCACCTGCATCTCTCGATCCCGATGTCGCTGAGACTGCATTCAAACCGTGCAGCGGAAATTCTTCACCAAAAGCCGACGCAAAGGCCCAATGTCTACGGAAGTATTGTGCCCCGAATGTTGTGCGTGATGATAAAGTCGGATTTATATCGAAGGTAAGATCGGCGCTGTAGTCAAATGTATTGACCGAAACATCACGCCGGGAAACGCTCTTCCATCCGACAGCAGCGGGAGAAAAGATTCTTAATATTTCGTTCCGGAACTGAGTTTGCTGGTTATCCTCGCGTGTTTCATCGGTTCCTACATTTAAACGGTGAGTGAAGTGTTCGGAGACGCGATGATTTGCCTGGACGCTGCCGGTAAATCTTGTAAGGTGTTGTAAGTCGTCATAGATTTCCCAGTAGGCGTCCGAGGTAAAGCTGCGGAACCCTCTGCGCGGCGGATCTTCCATATCGAGATGAGCCGGAGTTGAATAATAGGCGCCCCAGGGAACGCCGCCTGTTCCTGCCTCGCGGCTCAGATAGGTGGTGCCGGTAACGAGTCCGAGACTTACGGTTACATCGATATTTTCTCTCGGGAAAATCGTCATATTACCCCGCAGGTTCCATCGATCTAAACTGTTCGTCGGTTCGACACCATCTTCATCTTGATATTCAACGCCAAAATAGTAACGGATTGTCTCAACCCCTCCTCTGATATTCATATGGTAATTTTGAATATGCCCCGAGGTAAATAGAGGTGTCCCGCGTTCATTTTCGGATCGAACGAGGTTTAACGATTCAACTTCTCCCGTATCCGGATTTCTCCAATAATTTGTATACATCCGGCTTTCGGCATTGGCAAACCAATTGACTCCCTGCCGTATTGTGAAATTAATCGAGGGGATTTCTCCAACTTGTCCTCGTTTGGTAATTATTTGAATCACACCGCCGGAAGCTTCAGTACCGTACAAGGTTGCAGCAGCCGGCCCTTTGATAATCTCGATACTTTCGATATCGTCGGGGTTAAAGTCATTCCATCGAGAAATAACATTTGAGCCGAATGCCTGCACAGCAGGTCCGGTCGATTGTGCATTATCAACGCGTATCCCGTCTACATAAATCAATGGAGCGTTGGAGAGTGAAAGTGATGAAGCACCGCGCACTCTGATTTTTGCACCGCTGCCGACCATACCCGAACCGGGTGAAACGACCACACCGGGTGAACGAGCACCGATTAAGTCCTGGAAGCTCGGAACGTGAGTTAATTCAAGAGTTTCAGATGCGCTTATTCGCGACACCGAATGCCCGATTGCACGGCGCTGTTCGCCGCCCGGTGAACCGGTAACAACGACTTCATCGAGCGGTAGTACACTTTCGCGAAGTTGAATATCTACATTCGTGGTTATATCGGCTTCTACGGTCACCTCCTGCCTGACAGCCCGGAAACCAATAAATCGAGCTTCAATCGTGTATGTTCCGGGAGGTATTCTCTCAATTGTGAATGTACCTTCAGAACTCGTGGCCGCTCCGTATCGAGTATCCAGCAAAATGACATTCACACCCGGAAGTGGATTGCCGGTTTCGGCATCTACCACCGTTCCGGTAATTATTCCTTGCTGAGCGAATAGTGCTCCGGGAATAAATATCACAGCGATAAGTAAGAGTTTCATTAGATTGGACATATATGTACCCTCCAAAAAGAAGATAGTGGTAAATGTTATGTTCTGTATTTATTGTTTGTACAGAACCTTGGTGGAAAATTATTTTAAGTAACAAAGGAAATGTTACTTTTTATGGTTAGCAGAAACCACCTCCTTTTTTATTTTAATATTGAGAAGAGTATATGGATTTTTTGCATATAAATATTTCGTTTCTGATAGGATTGGCGTGGTATGCGTGTTTAGCTTCATTTCCTCATCCGGGATTACTTTATTAAATTAAATTGATATGAAAATAATAAATATATGAAGCAACGAACGAGCGAACTGTATACAATATACATAATATATTATAAATACTATGATACATGTAACCGGAAAATTCCCCATCTTTTGTTTAAAGAAAAAATAAAAATATACTTATTTTAATTACCTGCAATATAGGTATGATTTGACATATAAATTGAGAATTCTGTGAGTGGTATTGAAACTATCAAACTCACCCAAAACATATAATAAGGTCTGAAAATATTGCAAATAACTGCTAATATTGATTACTTAAAATAAAATTATTACTTTGCAACAACTGTTATCGGATATTGATCTGATGTTTCACCTCGTCTACCTGAACGTTCCTGCTGCGTGTCCTCTGGTAGGTCTATGTATTTCGGTTTAACTATTCTTAACGGTTTAATCACATCACTATCCGGCAGCTTTACTGAAAATTTATTTTAATCCGATAATTCGATGTATCCATTCATTAACTAATTAATTAATTAACGACTATGCTTAATTATATTTGGCTCGGATTGATACTCGCCGGGGTTATCGCGGCGTTATCGACCGATATAACCGATCTTTTAACCGATAAATACCGGAACGAGGAACCGGTAGATATAGTGCTTACCCTGCAGGAAGATATCGAACCCGAAGCGGGTAAGGAAGCGGAAGGATCAATCAGGATCAATATGGAATATCTCCATTCTTTTTACGGGCTCGATCCTGCCGATCAACGAGAACAGAATTTTCAGGTGTACTTAACTTTTTCTTCGGCAGATGCTGCAGTGGTAAGAATACCGGCACAGGAAGAATTTCCCTCGATATGGAACGAGATGATCGAAGCCCAACCTGCGGATGAGGACGAGCTCACCGGTACTATTTCTATTCTCAGCCGGGCCGGAACGGCTACCTATAATGCAGAGTTTATTCCCGAGCCGATCCGGTTTGCCGTGTTACAAAAAGTGACGAATGAAGGAATTGTAGGTTATGCATCGATCGCAGTTACGATTGCTTTAGGATTGATCGGTATTATGACGTTGTGGCTGGGAGTAATGAAAGTGGCTGAAGAAGCCGGCCTTGTACAAACGCTTGCCGGTGGTCTTCGACCGATTATGGTTCGGCTGTTTCCCGATGTCCCGGGAAATCATCCGGCGATGGGTGCAATGATTTTGAATATATCTGCAAATATGCTCGGACTTGCCAATGCCGCGACACCGTTCGGGTTGAAGGCAATGGAAGAGCTGAATAAGTTGAGCAAAAAAGCAGGCACCGCGACCGATGCAATGTGTACGTTTCTCGTGATCAATACCAGCAGCGTTCAGTTGATCCCTGCAACGGTTATAGCGATCCGTGCATCTGCCGGGAGCATTAATCCCACAGAGATAATAGTTCCGATGATTCTTACAACTGCGACTGCAACGATAGCAGGTGTTACAGCGGTAAAATTGCTGCAACGCTTGCCCGTGTATCGCAAACAACTTGATTGAGGATAGATATTATGATGACCGCATTACAAATACTTTCGATAGCAGCAATACCGGCTTTGATAGTATTCATAATGGTATTTGCAACGTTTAAAGGTGTAAAGATATATGAAGTGTTTGTGGAGGGGGCGAAGGAGGGTTTTCAGGTCGCAGTACGAATTATTCCGTATCTTGTCGCTATGCTTGTCGCGATCGGTATATTCCGTGCAGGCGGCGCTATGGAGATGCTGGGAACGCTGGTAGGACCGATCACGACATTCATCGGTATGGATCCTGAATTGTTACCGCTTGCTCTATTGCGTCCGTTGTCGGGCAGCGGCGCTCTCGGCGTTATGTCCGAACTCGTAACTACGCACGGACCGGATTCACTAATCGGGAGAATGGCATCGGTTATGATGGGAAGTACTGAAACAACATTCTACGTGTTGGCTGTTTATTTTGGTTCGGTGAGCGTTTTCCGGACCAGGCACGCATTGCCGGGTGGACTGGTGGCAGACGTCGTCGGTATTATAACCGCCGTATTTGTGACGCAATGGTTCTTTGGATAAACTAAATAGTTAAATCAGTACCGGCGTTTGCTTTGACTGAGAAAAATTATTATATTGTATATTGTATACATTTTAACGGCCCTACAAATCAAAAACAGTCTACCGGTATAAACCATGTCAGATAAAACACTTTCCGATTATCAATTTGACATTGAGGACCTCAAGCCGCTTCGGGATAAAATTGCATCGATTATTCGCAATAGTATAATTCAAAGTAAAATAAAACCGGGCGAGCGCTTAACGGAGTCAGAAGCTTCCGGTATTTTAGGAGTGAGCAGAACACCTCTTCGAGAAGCATTTTTTCTCCTGCATGCCGAGGGCTTTGTCAAATTTACACCACGCAGGGGGGCAATCGTTAGTGAAATATCATTAAACGATGCGGAAGAAACTTATACAATCAAATCGGCGCTTGAAGGACTCGCTGTTCGCTTAGCAGTCGACCGGATTACCGATGATATAATCGAGCAGCTTGTCGAGATCAACGATCAACTTGAAGAGCAGGTATCGAAAAAAGATAAAGATATTAAGTTGATATTCGATCTGAATGCTAAATTTCATCAGATGATCAGCGACGCTTCACAAAATAAAAAATTGTCTGATATGCTCTTGTTAGTGCGCCAGCAAACACAACGTTATAACTACATTTATCTTTCGCTTTTATCCCGCCTTGAGAACTCAATTTCAGATCACACAGATATTATCAACGCGCTCAAGAAACGGGATGCGGATAAAGCGGAAAAGGTCGTTAAACGTCACAGTGAAAGCGCGCAGAAAATTTTATGCGATTATATGAGGAAGAAAGAACGGAAGAATAATCATGAATAAAATGAGAGTTGGTATTATCGGATTCGGAAATGTCGGGAGCGGGGCACTCGATGCAGTGAATCAAGAACCCGATATGGAAGCTGTAGGCGTTGTTGAATTGATCGACGCACCGCAACTTAAATCCGCTCTCGATGTGCAGAAATGTGCAAAGCTCAATCAAATGAAAGTCGTTAAGAATATAGATGAGCTTGACAATGTCGATGTCGCGCTTATTTGTACTCAATCCCGCAATGTCAAGGGACTTGCCGAAAATATCCTGGCAAAGGGAATTCATACCGTCGATAGTTTCGATATTCACAATGAGATCCCGCAGCTCCGGAGAGATTTAGACGGGATTGCAAAACAAAATAATGCTGTTGCGATTACTTCTGCAGGATGGGATCCGGGTATCAACTCAATGGTACGGTCTATGTTTCTTGCAATGGCGCCGAAAGGCATTACCTATACGAATTTCGGCCCCGGAATGTCGATGGGACATACGTGCGCAGTTCACGCTATGCCCGGCGTTAAGAAGGCGTTGTCTGTTACTGTGCCTGCCGGGATGGGCATTCACCGGCGAATGGTATATGTAGAACTCGAAGAGGGCACGAATTTCGAAGAAATGGAAAGGAAGATTAAAACAGATCCATACTTCGCAAATGACAGAACATATGTATTTGAGGTCGATAATGTGGATACGCTGAAAGATGTCGGTCACGGAGTTATGATGGAGCGTAAAGGGGCGTCCGGACTTACCCATAATCAGATGATGAAATTTGAACTTAAAGTAAATAATCCGGCACTCACCTCCCAGATCATGGTATCGGCTGCTCGTGCTGCGGCCAAGCAGCAACCCGGTTGTTATACTATGATAGAAATTCCAGTTATTGATCTGCTGCGTGAGGAGAAAGAAGTGCTCATCGAAAAGCTGGTATAGGAGCTTGTATGAAGGATCCGTATGCCCGTAATCTTGTCGACAGAAGTTTTTATCACAGTAAAATTGATATACATACCAAAATTGTCGTTGTTCTCGATGGAAGTCTTGAAAATCGTGCTTTGAATCTTATTCGTCCGATCTCACGCGCGTTTACACAGGGAACTATAATTGAACTAATCGGTACCGACGATCCAAATGCTCGGCCGGGTAACAAAGTGAACGCAATCGCATATCTCGGTTTTGTAGAGCTGCAGAATGGAGGAATACTTGTTGTCGGTGATGAAGTGATCTGGAACGATGAGGTCATCGGAAAAATTACCGGCTTT